>CABQMM010000378.1 GCA_902465215.1 uncultured Bacillota bacterium | reverse complement strand
TGTCCGCCTCTTCCATGCGCCGGTCATAGGCAAGTTTTCCGTAATTCCCGTCTATGACCCAGCCGGAAGCATCATGTGTATTCAGAAATGCTTCTACCATGGCTCTAGACTCCTCTCTGGGCCTGCTTTTCCAGCCGGACAGGTGATGCACGGTATCCAGGTGCAGCACTTCTACCCCATAAAGTTCTCCCAATCTGCGGGCAAGGGTGCTTTTGCCTCCGCCGCTGAAACCGATGACGGCGATCTTCATAGGGATTCCCTCCTGTTTATTATCTGTTTTCAAGTCTGCGGTTCACATTCTGCAAATACCTTCAGAAGAATCTCCGTGAAGAGATTGGCTCTTACAAACCGGCGGTATTGCATATCCTGTTCCGTTCTGCCGCTGAGGAGAGATTTGTTCAGCACGGTATTATCGGAAACGCTGTAGAGGGCCGCCAGCTTCCATTTCGATCACGTTGCAGCCCATTTTTAATATCTCTTCCACGTGCGCATATTGTGCGAATACGGAATCCGTACTGAATGTTCTGCCCATGTGGAAGCTTACGCGATGCTTTTGGCACACATCCTTTGCGGCTTCGTATACGCAGTATACCATAAACCTGAGGCCGGTTCAACAAAACGGCATATGTCCCATCTGAACATTCCAGTACATCTATTGTTCTTGTATTTGAAAAGAAAAAGCAGGTGCCGACGCATCTGCTTTTATGTTGTATTATACCGCCGAAAATAATCGCCTTTTTGCGATTTTTATGCGTTTATAAGCACAATGACAGCTGGGCTTCCAGCACATCGGCGTACTGTTGAACCGTTGGCCCCAGTCCGGTCAGCCAATGCTTTACGTCTTCTCTGTCCTTGAACTCCAACGGATGCAGACGGATCTCCAAAGTCCGCTTCAGGGGCGCCTCATTCTGAAATATATGATTCTCCAACGCCCAGATCCCGGCCTGGGTTTTTGCTATCACGTCATTGTTTCTCAATGTGTAGATGCATCTTGCAATGTCCAACAGCCACCCGCAGGAATAAAGCCGTGCATCCGTTTGACAGGCATACTTTCGAATTGCTTCATAGTGTGCCCGAACTGCCTTTACAATATCCTCCCGGCAGGGTTCCGAAAAGATGCTGCGGTCAGCCGTTCCGTAAACGGATCTGCCGTATTTCGATAATTCGAGCTGAGAAAAAACATCATTCGCATAGGTGTCTGTGATCCGCTGCCCGGAAGTACCCCAATATACCAATTTGCTGTAGTTGTTTCGGCGGTATTCATGGATATCCGCAATAATTCCCTCAAACGCGCGATAATACAAATTCTCAGGCTCTCCTTCCGACAGCGTCTGCCGGAGGGTAAGCAATTTGTTTGCCTGTTTTTCAGTAATCGGTCTGTCTGTCAAAGCAACAAAATCAATATCGCTCCAGCCCATTCTGAAATCGCCGAAGACAACGCTCCCATACAGCCAAATACAATAAAGGCTGCCTTCCAAAGCGCCTGCGATCTCATTCGTCATCCTGTGTATGGAGTCCATCATGCTGCCTGTTTCCATCGCTTTTCCTGATCCCTTTTTGATCTCATTATACACCGTTTGGGAATAAAACACAGCAACAGTCCGTTATTTTCTGCCGCTCCTGTTTTGTATTGCGCTGCCGAAAAAAACGAACATTTTAGAAAGCGCTGCTGCAATATCAATCGGCAGATGCCCCATTCTACATGTATTTCTTTTGCTTTTTCTCTGCCAGCTTATCAAGGTAAATCGCACATGCCTTTATATCGTTTTTAATGCATCTGTCATAATATTCTTCCGGATCACAATTTTTCAAAATGTCGGATGTGATCCTCCACCAATAATCCCTGCCGCGGCATACGGCTCCGATTCTTTCGTAAGCAAACGGGTTACAAAAACAAGCTTTCAATGCGGAAACGGTCAATCTGCGATCATGATATCCATTCAATTCATATGACCCAACGCAAAGAAAATTAAAGGTAAAAGAATAGTCGTCGGGTAAATTAAACATTGATTTTTGCATTTCAAT
>CABQMM010000377.1 GCA_902465215.1 uncultured Bacillota bacterium | reverse complement strand
CTGGCCGGGGGTTCTTTTTGCGCTCTCTTACCAGCGCGTCATATTCTTTTCAAACTTGGCGGTATATGCCTCTTTCAGTTCCCGCCCACTGATTCCATAACACAAAAGGACATCGTTGTAATACATGAGCACATCCGCCATTTCTTCCACAAGATGCTGCCGTATCGCTGCATCCTCAACAGCAGTTTTGTCCCCGTTTTTCTTGATGATGTCGATGACCTCTCCGACTTCACCGAGCATCCATAACAGTTTATGTTTGCCCGCTTCCGGGCCGATCCGCTCCCACTTGTCTTTGTATTTTTCCTGTAGGGCCTGCTGCATCGCAAGCATTTCTTCTACCGTAAAATCGCCCATTCGCTCCTCCGTAAATTCAATCACACTTCTCGTTTCACCCAGTGTCAGGTAAACCGTTTACTTATCAGCCTGTTCTAACGCAATATCTGTCACTTCACGAAGCTTTGCCTGCAAAGCTTCTTTATCCGGCAAACAAAGTTTATAATCAGAAACCAACGTTGGAGACATACTGCGGCTCAATGCGTACTCTACCACAGCATCGTCTTTACTTGCACAGAGAACAACACCTACACTGGGATTTTCATTTGGTTTTTTCACGGTACGGTCAAGAGCTTCCAGATAGAAGTTGATTTGACCAATATGTTCCGGCTTAAATTTTCCGATTTTTAACTCAATGGGAACAAGGCAGGACAGCGCCCTATTATAGAACAACAAATCAATATAAAAATCCTGTCCGCCGACTTGCACACGATATTCTTCTCCAATAAAAGTAAAGTCCTTTCCAAATTCCAGGATCACCTGTTTGAGATTGTGCGTAATCGCTTTTCGCAGGTTATTTTCAGAGAAATCTTCCGGCAAATCCAAAAACTCCAAAATATAGGTATCCAAAATGCTGCTGCGAATACTTTGCGGAACCGATTGCGGCGGCAATTTTTTAGAGGACAGCATGGATCGCTCATAGTACGCACTGTCCATTTGACGTTCCAATTCGCGTTTTGAATAATGTTCTTTTACACAAAGAGAAAGATAAAAATGCCGTTCTTCTGCGGATTTGGAACCAGACATGATCAGCAGATGATTCGTCCAGCTGACTTGTGTCACCAGTGGTGACACAAAGACTATCGTTATCACCCATTCAAAAACGCATCTGCCTGCCGCAGTATTTCACGGGTCGAATCAAAGGTCAATGCTTCCACGGCGTTTTCAAACGGCAGCCATTGAATTGCTCTGACCTCTTCCTCCTGCGCTCTCGCATCCGTATGCTCTGCATATGCCAGAAAGAGCACCACGGTTTTCATGCAGTCCATCCTGGGAGAATACGCGATGGTTTTCCGAAACCCTTCCACAAACTCCACATCAAGACCTGTTTCTTCCCGAATCTCCCGCTCTGCCGTTTGAAGTTCTGTCTCGTCCTTCTCAACATGGCCTTTGCAAAGGGACACATGCCCTTTCTGCATCTGCTCTACAAGGTAGAACCTCGTTCCATTCTGTACGGTATAGATCACTGCACCGCAGCTTTTTTCGTATTGCATTGCGAATTGCTTCCTCTCAGCCACCGTATTGTCCCGCTTCACTCCTCATCCAGCGCCCAATGATAGGCGCAGCGCACGGCCTTATTCCAGCCCTTGATGCGCTTGGCGCGCTCCTCGGCCGAGATATCCGGCAGGAAGGTGCGGTCCACCGACCAGTTCCGGACCACCTCGTCGGTGGACTGCCAGTAGCCCACGGCAAGGCCTGCAAGATAGGCTGCGCCGAGGGCGGTCGTTTCCACGCAGCAGGGGCGCTCCACCGGCAGGCTGCTGATGTCGGCCATGGTCTGCATCAAGTAGTTGTTGGCGCAGGCACCGCCGTCCACCTTCAGGGCCTTCATGGCGATGCCGGAGTCGGCCTCCATGGCGTGGAGGACATCGTTCACCTGATAGCACAGGCTGTCCAGCGTGGCGCGGATGATGTGATTTTTGTTGCAGCCGCGGGTCAGACCCACGATGGTTCCGCGGGCGTACTGATCCCAG
>CABQMM010000376.1 GCA_902465215.1 uncultured Bacillota bacterium | reverse complement strand
CATTTTTGGGGTGAAAAATGATAGAATAGAGACAAGGAGGAATACCTGATGGCACTTACTGTTCGTGATTTAATGAAACTGCAGTGTTTCAACCATATGGAATTAATTGCCGGAGAGAAAGGGCTCAGCAACAAAGTCTGCGGTATGGGGATTTTGGACTATGAACTGATGCCGGAATACATTGATGAGTTTTTACCGACCTTTACCCCCGGAGACTTTGTGCTTTGCAGTTTTCTTTACCAGTATTGCTGCAACAGGCCTGAGGAAATTCTGCCGATGATAAAAGCTCTCGAAGGCTACGGTGCTGCCGGAATCGGCTGGAAAGACATACTATACCCGGAGCTGCCACAGGAAGTTTTAGACTTTGCGAATGAAAACGATTTCCCGATTTTTCGTTTCAGCAAGGATGTTTACTACGAAAACATCACTTTCGAAATTTCCGATGCGCTGCAGACGGATGACCGGAATCTCTTGACTTCCGACAATATAGCCGATATGATTCTGGGAACGATGCCGAAAAACCGCATCTATACGATTGCGAAAAATCTTTCCATATCGTTTAAGGAGATGTGCCGCGTGGTTTTCCTTACCAGAGAGAATGAAGAATTTCAAAGCAATATCTCCCGTTACTGCAAAAACTTCTATCTGAACCGCACGCTTGGCGATAAGGCGATGATTGCGCCATATAAAGACGGAATGTTTCTGATACTCACTGCTTCAAAGGATGAAGAAAAGTCCTTCGACATCATTTTAAAAGAAATTTTAGAGTATTTGGATATTTCCGAGCCGTTTTACTGCTGCGCAAGCCGTATCCATAAGCCTTTTGAAAATCTGGATAAATGCTTCAAAGAAAGCTACAATACCTATTTGGCATCGCTTGCGGAGGAAAAGAATTTTGACAGCTATGATAAACTGGGCGTTTACGAGATTCTGGTCGGTGACTTCAATTCCTCGGAAATGGAAGAATATATGAGGCGATATATTTTGCCAATCAAGGACAAGCCTGATTACCTTGAGGCTGCAGCCGCCGTTGTAAAGAACGGGGGCGATATTGCAAAGGCGGCGGATTTGTTCGGCTGTCATCAAAATACGATAAGATACAAACTGTCTCGGATGCGTGAGCTTACCGGTACGCCGGAGGAGACTGAAAATGATTTTTATATGAATCTTTCGCTTGCCTTGCGGATTTACCGCCTGCGTCAGGTCGAAAAGTAGAAAGGAGCTTATATGAATAAAAAAATGAGAGCAAATCTTCTGCTTCTTTTAGCGGCTATGCTCTGGGGGGCATCGTTCGTATCCCAGGTAAGCGGCATGGAGCATGTCGGTCCGATCACCTTCCAGGGGATTCGTCTGATGTGTGCAGCCATCGTGCTTGTTCCGGTTGTACTGATTATGAATAAGGGCAAAGGTCCTTTGTTTGCGCCGGAAAAGAAAGAAGAAAACAAAAAAACCCTGTTTGGCGGCATTTGCTGCGGCATAGCTCTGCTTATCGCCGGTCTGCTTCAGCAGTTTGGCTGCGTTTTCACCACAGCCGGTAAAGCGGCTTTCATCACGACGCTGTATGTTGTAGTTGTACCGATTCTCAGCCTTTTTCTTCGCAAAAAAGTCAGACCGATTATGTGGCTGTGCGTCGTACTCGGTGTCAGCGGTCTTTACCTTCTGGCAATGCCAAACGGTTTTGGCAGCGTTTCCAAGGGGGACTTCTTCGTAATGCTGTGTGCGATAGCTTTCGCAGTACATATCATGGTCTGTGACCATTTCGTCGCAAAGTATGATGGAGTGAAACTTTCGTTTATCCAGTTTCTTACTGCGGGAATTCTCGGCTGTATTCTGATGTTTATCTTTGAAACACCAAACCTCGATGATATCTTTGCGTGTGCACTTCCGATTCTGTATGCAGGCTGCATTTCCGGTGGTGCCGGCTACACGCTTCAGATTGTGGCTCAGCGTGATGCAGAGCCAACCGTCGCATCCCTGCTCCTCAGCCTTGAGTCCGTCTTTGGGGTAGTCTTCGGCGCACTTCTTCTCCAT
>CABQMM010000375.1 GCA_902465215.1 uncultured Bacillota bacterium | reverse complement strand
CCCCTTCCATAGATTTTGGTTATTTTCCTTGTCTACTTAAGAGGGATCATATCAATCACTTTGGGTGGTTTTTTGCACACAAATACAGTATAATGGGTGTAGACTTAAAAGTAAAGCAAGAATTTCTTTGTGAAATTAAAGGCAGGCTTCTCCTGCCTCTGATTCAGCAGATTCATAATGCCGAGCGCAGGTTCATAGACTGCATGGACTGGGTTTCATCACACATTTTGCCATAAAATATCGGTCTTGGTCAGCATCGGAAATCGTACAAGGCTTTCTCCGTTCAGGTCTTCCCGATGCATGTCTATCGCGGTAATGCGGCCGTTATCATAAGTCGTGTAATAGTAAATGCCTTTACTTGCGTTATAGCAGGCGGTGTAGATGGTAATCTCATATTTGCTGTCCGCGACCTCGCAGCAGCCTCTCTGCTGCTCGACCGAGCCCAGAATATGAAAGAACTGGCTGACGCTCTCCTCCTCTGAAGTGCCCGAAACCGAATGAAGCTTTGTAAACGCAGCGCGGACAAAGCGCGACATGGAGGATAAATCTCCCGGAAGTCCGAGCGCACCCATTCCCCGGCTGTATTCCGCGAGCGGAATCTTAGGATCGAAAGTGTTTTGGGGGTTCTTTTCCGACAAATTTCTGTAGTTGTTCAGGTTGAACATCTGCATGTCAAACGGCGGGTTGTTCGCTAAAACTCCCACCGGGTTCTCATAAATCTTTAACCCGTCCGCCACGGATTCCACCGTGATAGCTTCCTTTTCATCAGCAATTATCCAGTGAAGCTGCGCCGCCGGAAGCATTTCATTATATGGCGTTCCAGTGAGGTTCAGTGTTTTCAGTTTTTCCCGCGCCTGGGAAACATTCGCGCAGCGGCTGAGTATCCATGTGATGAACTCATACTGCGCCGCCTGTTCTGTATTTTCGACGCCGCCTTCTGCGGGTAAAATTTCTTCCCGATAAACCGCATTTCCAACGAAGTTCAAGCCTGCCATTCCCAAACCTTTTTCATTGACCGCATCATAAAACATCGGGTATCCGTCCGCCACATGCGCCGTGCCGATAATTGCATAGTGCTCGCAGTCTGTTTCCTCAAAGCGAAACGGAATCGGATAATTCCGCGGCATAATCACGATTTCCTCGCCGTATGAAAATTCATAATCCAGCGTTCTGCCGAAATAGAAATCCTTTGTGTTGTAAGTTGCTGCTGTACACATGAGTACACCTCTTTTCTTTTAGTTTATTCTCCCCAATAATCTATGCTTTCCTGTCCTTCCTCACTGCACTGAGCTGTTTCTACGGTAAATGCAGGTTTCATCGTTCAGGAAAGGCTTTATCTGCGGATTTCGGTCTATCAGCTCGAATGACTGCCCCGGCCGCATAAACGGTTTGAGAACCTCCGCAAGTTTCGGGAAGAGGTCGAATTTGCTGCCAAAATAGTCAATCACAAAGGTCAGATGTGGAATCCTTTCGTTATCATTCTGTGCAAGAAGTACCCACACAGCATTGACGCCAATCTGCTCTTGCAGGAATCCCCCAACTGTTACAGTTAATCCGCTCGGAAGAATATCAGCCTTGCGGTAGGTTGTGTTTTGCAAATGGTCGTGCTTTTCAACCGTCATCCCTTGCGTCGCCGAGTCATATTCTGCAAGCGCTTTGCGATTCAAGATGGTATTTTCATTAAACGGCTCTATGACAATGCCGCTGATCTCTTCTGGAAGCTCAATTAAGATATTACGAAGCACCGAGAACGCAATTTCCACAAGCGCCTGTGGGTCGAAATTACCTATCTGCGATTCCTTAGAAAAGAATGCCGGAATCATCCTCTCACCTTGACTGCTGATCAAAAGCTCTAAAGTGATATTGCCGTCCTCCTGTTTTTTGCAGGGGATGTATACGAGCTGCCCTGCAAGGCTACGATAAAAGTTGTTTCTCTCTTGTGTTTTCTTATCCATCTTTTCTCACTTTCCTTTTGGGCGACTTCCGCCTTCTATTTGAAATTTTAACTGTTTCGTATGGTTTCGGGGCTGCAATTTTTTA
>CABQMM010000374.1 GCA_902465215.1 uncultured Bacillota bacterium | reverse complement strand
AATCTGTTTGTAGAAAGAGAACGCCCGGTCGAAACGCGGATCGACCGGAAGAGTCGTCTGGTGTGGAGCCGCTTTGCGGATCGCCTGCAGACGGCTCCATTCAAATTCCGCATCAACGTTCAGTCCGAAGCGGGCAAGACTTTCACTGTTGTTTTTCCAGTCCGCGTAGGTTTCAAGAAGATCCTTTTCATACTCTTCCAGTCTTTTTTTCGTATACCAACCGATATTCGGGGAATAGGGTTGTCCGGTACATCGCGTGGAAAGCTGAAGCATGATATCCTCGAACGCTTCCAGCTCCCGCCGCGCATTCTCCGGAGACATTGCGGAGATTTTTTTCACGGCAGAGGGAAAATGACGCTGAATCGGAGAAAAATGCGGAGCAATCAGTTTCCGTTCCAGCAGGTGTTGACCGAGCTGAATAGTCGCAATAAAATCTTTTGTTTCACGGGCCGGTTCGGCAAGCAGCAGCGCGGATGCCGAAAAGAGTAGGAACATGAGCGAGTTTTTCATAGGAAAACCTTTCTGTCAGAGCCCCATAAAATAACTGGAGGAGCCGGACTTGTGAATGATTTGAGGGTTGAATCGGTGATGGGCGACATGCCCGTCTTTGTAAAGCCAGTTTCCGGAACTTCCGCCTGTATGGACGTTGCCGGATGCCCAGGCATCGTCGAGCGGGTATACAGTGCTCCAGCAATAGATGGAGCCATTTCTGGTTATGTTGACTTTTCGTGTCATGGAGTTGACTGATTTGTAATAACGCTGTTCGCCGACCAGACACCGGCCTTTGATGTCGTTGATCCGTCTTCCGTTCGGCTTTTCGTTGGTCTGACCGTCGTACTGCCACCAAGCGTAAGGACGGCAGGCGGTACCGGGTTTATTGTCGCAACGTGTCACGGAATAGTTCGAGATGAAAAAATCTCCCTGAGCTCCGGTAAACGGTTCTCTCAGATTCGCCGCTGCTGTCGGGCAGACAAAGATGGATTTTGCCGAGTAAATATAATGTTCCGGAGCGTAGTTTGCAAAATATCCATATTCTCCGGAACCGTTGAACGGAGAACTTTTGTAGACATAAGACGAATTTACATAGCGTGCGATGGCATCGGTGAACGTGCAGTCCTGTCCCTGGAACAGATTCGGCAAATAATCGTCGCTGTCATTGGCATACATCATCAGGCCGTTTCCCGTCTGCTTCAGATTGCCGGAACAGAGGATGGCATTGGCTTTTTCCCTTGCCTTGTTCAGAGCAGGGAGAAGCAGAGATGCTAGAATCGCAATAATTGCGATCGTTACCAAGAGTTCTATAAGAGTGAATTTCTGAAATCTATTTCCTGTCATGGGATACCTCCATCGTCACCAGACTGCGTTTTTTGCCATGAAAGAGACCATCACGGGAACATTTTCTCTGCAGTTCAGAGTCTGCCCGATGGATTTCCGGTTGGTCGCATGCATATAGAACTTTCCTTCCGGTGCGTCACCGGTCATCAGGCCGTCCTTCGTTCCCCATCCTGGAATCCATCCGTGTGCGGGGACCTTCTCTTCAAATCCTCCATTTTTGAGTTCTGCGCCCTTCACTTTGAAATTGTCATAAGCGCACACCTTTGGTTTCTCTCCGGGTTTGACATAAGGTGCGTTGACTCTCAAAACCACTTTGCCGCTTTTTTCCGGGACAAATGTGATGGAATAAGTTTTCCATTGATCGAAGGTCTCACCGCGGATTTCAATGCTCTGTTTACGTTTTTCCTTGTACCACGGAGAGTCGATGATTTTAAATTTCCCCGATGTTTCCCGTATCTCCAGATCAATGTTCGACTTTATGGAGATCAGGTCAATGCGGAACTCTCCGGCGGCAAGAATCGTTGTCCCTGCAACAGCTGCGAGCAGTAAGGCAAGTTTCATGTTTTTCCCCTTTCTTTATTAATATTGAAGAATACTTCACTGCATTTTACCGGTCTGTATAAATCCAGTATTTGCTTCTGTTTTAATTATAGCATAAAGGCGTAGAAAAGTCAATCGGGTGAATTTATGAAGGCATACGGGATAGTAACAAA
>CABQMM010000373.1 GCA_902465215.1 uncultured Bacillota bacterium | reverse complement strand
GGAGGTCATAGAGCCGCCGAACGGCAGCGCCGCGGATGAGGAGGCGCAGTCCTGCAAGGAAAGCGCCAAGGGTGACGGGGCTCCGTCCGGCATGGCAAGCGGCGCGAGTGGAAATCGCGAGGAAGTCTCAAGCGGCGCGACAGAATCAAGCGGATCTGCCGCGGACACGGCAGACGGCGCACCGGACGACCGCCGCCGGGCAGACGCCGCCAAAAGCGCACCGGACGACCGCCGCCAGGCGGGCGCTGCCAAAAGCACGCTATACGGCCGCTGCCGGGCGGCGTACCGCGAGGCACTGCCGAAGCTGTACGCCGGGCTGATTCCGCTCGCAGTCGAGGGTCTTGACAAGCTGATTATCATGGATGTCCGCCAGTACCCGGCGCGCGCGGTCGAAGAACCGGAAAAAGAAAAGACGCTGCGCGGCGCCAAGGATGGCTTTACCGAAACGCTGATGAGCAACATCGGACTCATTCGACGCCGCATCCGCGACAATTCGCTGATTTTCAAAGCCTATAATATCGGAAGCATCAGCAAGAGCGATGTGGCGCTGGCATATATGAAAGACCGCGCGGATGAGAAGCTTGTGAGAAAAATGGAGAAGGTGCTGGAGGAATGGACAAGGCAGGAAAGAGCGCAGCAAAAGCGCAGTGCAACGGGCTCGGCGCTGACCGTCTCTGACCAAAGCCTCCTTGAAAAGCTTTTGCAGGCATTTGATGCAGGAAGCGGAATCAATCCGTTTCCGAAAGTCCGCTATTCCCAGCGCCCGGATGTGATTGCGGCACATATTAACGAAGGCAAGCTTGCGATTCTCGTCGATAATTCGCCGACGGTCATGCTGATTCCGACCAGCGTTTTCGAGTTTTTTCAGGATGTGGACGATTACTATTTTCCGCTGCTCACAGGAAATTACTTTCGCTTTATTAAGCTTTTGAACTTTTTCCTGATTTTGTTCCTGATGCCCGTTTACTATCTGATGGCGGAGTATGATGAATTTACACCGCGGATTTTGAGTTTTTTTGTATCTGCGGAGGATTTTGCGATTCCGATTTTCTGGCAGTTTATTTTGCTGGAGATTGCGGTTGACGGACTGAAACTGGCGTCGCTGAACACACCGAGCTCTTTAGGGGCGTCACTTTCAGTCATCGGTGCGCTGATTTTGGGCGAGTTCAGCATTGAGTCGGGCTGGTTTATTCCACAGACGATTTTATGCATGGCGGTCGTGGCACTTGCGGCATTTACGCAGCCGAGCATTGAATTTTCCTACGCGATGAAATTTTGCAGAATCATTTTGCTTGTCGGGGCATATCTCTTCGGTGCTGCGGGGCTGGGAGCTGCAGCGATTGTCATTATCACGATTATGGCATCCACGAAAACTTTGACGGGGCGCGGCTATCTGTACCCGCTGATTCCTTTTGACGGGAAAATTTTAAAAAGGTTGATTTTTCGCACCCAAAAATGATACAATGTTTAAATGATATTGGGGGGCGAAGGCACCTGCTAACCAGTCAGATTGGGGGTCAACATGGCAAGAATTTTAAAAAAGATACCGAATTTCAAGCTTCCGAAGTATAAAATGAGCGAAATCGAGGATCTCGAGGAGCTGAAGCTGGAATATGCGGAAAAGAATAAAGAACTGATCAAAGGCAGACTTGAAAGACATTCCGACGGGCAGGAGGGCTACCCGGGGACAAATTTCAGAACCGTGAAGGAGATTTTTGAGAAGTCGACGACGGAATTTGCGGACAAAACCTTTGTGCTCGAGACTTTCACCAAAAAAAGAGGCTTTGAGGAGATTACTTACGGAGAATTTCGAAATGATGTCATCGAGTTCGGAACGGGTCTTGAAAAAGCGTTGAAAATCCAGCCGGACGAGAAGATCATCATCATCGGAGAGACGACATACGAGTGGTATGTGTCCTATATGGCGCTGCTTTGCGGGGCGGGAATTGCGGTTCCGGTCGACAAGGAACTTCCGGAGAATGAGCTGGAAAATCTGGTAAAACGCTCCAAAGCCGCTGCGGTTATTTACTCACCAAAGAAAAAAGATATGGCAA
>CABQMM010000372.1 GCA_902465215.1 uncultured Bacillota bacterium | reverse complement strand
TGAGCAGCGATTATGCGTGTCTGCACAGGCTTTCACCATTCATGCAAAAGTCGCCCGATTTCAAATCAGGCTGCTAAACAGACGGTACTTGTCATTCTCCCCACGGGAACCCGAAATCGCTGCGCTTGATCTTGCACTGCGGCTGTCCATCCTTCCAAAATACGATGCCCTCGATGTTGTGCTTCTCAAGGTAATCACGAATTCCCTCGAAATTTCTCGGTACATCCGGCAAAACGCGAGTGCCGTGCTTCTCGATCACATCTTTTTCAAGTCCGTATGGGTTTGCGCGGAAATGCGGACCGATTGCTTCGTAAGTGCATTCCTCCGTAGGACAGCCGGCATTGCGATAGGCTTCCATGAACCAGATATTGCTTTTGTCGCTCTCGTCCACGGGAATCCAATGCGGCCAGTGGCCGGTTATGGGGTCCGGATCGCAGCAGGGAATCGCATTCGCCGGCGGAATCTTGCCGCGCTTTGCATCGTATCTTTTGTAGAATACTCCGCCAATTATCGCACAACAGCTGCCGTCAATCTTTTCGGTTGCTATGCCTTCTCCGCTCAGAACCCATTCCATGCCGGGATGAACCTTGTTGTTAATTCCGACTTTATGATGGTTGTCAAATATCCGCTCAAAGAGCGTCGGGATTTTCTTCATGATACTTTGCATCTCCTTCTATAATCGCATCCAGCGTTCTCGGCGTATAGTCCATATACGGCATCATGCAGCCAACATTGACGAAGTTTCTCCTTGGGGTGCCGTAATCGGCGGCGTTTGCCTTTATCTCGCGCCGGGGCTTTTGTTCCCACGGCACATATACAGGAACTCATCGATTACCATCGGTTTTGCCGACACGCCGCCTGCCGCACAACACAATAAGCTGGTCGCACAGGCATCTGTGTGCTTATCATTCAAGAATTTGAGTTCTGTCTCCTTGCCGATAAACATAGGCTCGCCTCCGTTTAAACCAAATCTTGATTTACCAAATCGTGATTTGATTTAATTACACTCAACTGTCCCACAAAACAAGTAGTTTTGAGGAAGCCGAAAAAAGTATCTCCGTGTTTTCGGCGATGTGCAGGAAAAATGTGTAACTTTTCCCGCACAAAAGTCAGAAAAATGTGCGTAGCGGCTATCAATTTCCCCGGAAAAATGTGTTATGGCTCTCTGCTCTCCGGAAGAAAATTCAACGCTCCGTTTGCGCCTTAATATACCGTGTTGTTCGCCCTGCACCGATCCGCCTTATCGAGCCTGTTTTGACCATTACGCCAAGGACAGCTTCGACGGTCGTGGGGCTGACATCGGGGAGAATTTTGCAAATCTCGGCTTTGGATAGCGGGGTCAGGCTGTTCAGAACGGTTGCTTCCACACGGGCTTTCTTCGTGACCTTCTTGCCGTGTACCACCGCAAACCGCTTGTCCAGTTCCTTGTAGCACATATAGAGGGTGGACAGGAAGTTCTCCATAAAATGGAAATAGGAATTCTCATTCGTTTCCCACCCGGTCGAGGACTGCCACAGGGCTTCATAGTAGTACGCCTTGTAGTTATTGATCTGCTCCTCAAAGGACACATATTTCCCCGCGTCAAAGCCGTTTTTATATAACAGCAGCAGCGAGAGCAGGCGGGACATTCTGCCGTTGCCGTCTCGGAACGGGTGGATGCAGAGGAAATCCAGAATCACGCAGGGAATTAAAAGAAGCTGATTGATATTCGCATCGCTTCGGGCATCCAAATAGGCAAGCTCCAGCTGCTCCATCGCTTTCGGCGTCTCGCTCGCAGACGTGGGACGAAAACGAACACAGCGGTTTCCGTCAGCGTCGATTTCTAAAATCACATTATCGTCCGTCTTGTATTGTCCGCCGTACTCATAGCCCACAAAGCTCATCATCGTTTCGTGCAGCCGCAGAATGTCACTCCGCCGAAAGTCAATATGCTTATAGCCCAAGTGGATCTCATTCAGCGCATCACGATACCCGGCAATCTCTGCTTCATTGTGGTTCAGCGGAGCGCTGTTCTGATTGACAATGGCGGCGATACGCTCGTCGCTGGTCACAATGCCCT
>CABQMM010000371.1 GCA_902465215.1 uncultured Bacillota bacterium | reverse complement strand
GTACGGTACGAAGTTCATTTCGATTTTTGGATCATATTCTGACGGGCAAGGGATTAATGCTAAATCAACTGCGCCTCTGCCAAGGTCTTCGTAAGTCAAAGTATAATCGCCAAGCTGTGAAGATGGATATACCTTGATTTTTACAGCGCCGTCTGTCGCTTCTTCTACTGCTGCCACAGCTTTTTCGATAGCTGCATATCCCGCATGTTCTGTGTTGTAGTGAGTTGCGAGACGAAGTTCGTAAGTTTCACCATCACCGCCGGAAGTGTCACCGCAGGAAGCCAGTGTGAACACCATGATGAGGCAAAGAATGACTGCAAATAATTTCTTCATTTTCTTTCTCCTTTGTCTTTTTATGAGTAATAACTGCCTATTAAACCGATTGCTCGGATTATTTCTCACCTGTCTTTACATACTTAATGATTTCATCTCTTGTCATGCCTACAAGTCCCATATCATCAGCTGTAAGTCCTTCTGCTCTCCAGTCTTTTTCGTGAATTACATTGTAAATATCAATACATGAATTGGTCATCGGTGTCGGCACGCCTAAAACTTCCGCGACGGATGCCCAAGGAACAAGCCCGTACGGACAGTCTTCTGTCAGATATCTGTTAAACAAATCATTCGGTCCTGAAATCGGAGTTAGTGCAATGTCGCCATGGCCTGCCATGTAAAGCTGCTCCCAAGTGTAAGCTCTTTCAGGCATTCCACCGAAGTCTTCCATCGGATGAAGGTTGTATCCAAGCTCATCACCGATTGCTTTTCTTTCGTTGTCCAATACCATATTCAGCTTACATGCGGACGGAGTCCATCCATGCTGATACAGATAGAAGTTTACTTCAGGGCTTTCAATCCGGGATACATTGAAGAGGCAAGGGCCTGTATGCCATGCAGGATTTACGATGGAAAGACCGGACTCCAGTACGGATTCATATACGCGCTGGAATGGGAAAAGAGCATCTACAAGAATGTCGTGCCACTGTTCTTTCGCATCTGCCGGGAAATATGCGATGTTCATGTTTGTTCTGCCGAAGCATGTAACAACCCCCGGTTCCAAAATACGAGCGTCATAAGGAAGGTTGTTTGCGTCTGCCAATACCGGACATTCCGCATCTCCGAAAACCTTCTTGATTACAAGTGCTGCAAATGCTCCCGGGAAAGTAACGATAATCTGTTCTTTCTTAACATGTCCCTTTAAAGCTTCTGCATAATGCTCATGTGCAAAAGCCGGAGTAACAAGGAGAATAATCTCCGCATCCTTTACTGCTTCTGCGATGTCATCCGTTACTAAGTCAAGCTTTGCGACACCGTCTACAGCGCCCGGAGTTTTACCCTTTGCGATAACTGTCTGTGTGTCGAATACCTTCTGCATATTGTGTTTATATTCAGGGAATTCGAACATTTTAACCGTATGACCTTTCAGCTTCATATCCGCTGCCATACAATGTGCGCCGTTTCCGCCGCCTAATACTGCGATTTTTCTTGAAATCATATCCGTTCCTCCTATAAGATGCTTGATTTATTTTCAATAATATTTTAACAAGCCTCCAAAAGAAAAACATCATGCCTTCCATACGAATTTTATCACGAATCTGCACTTTTTTTTGTGCTTTTTGTCAGATAAATCTTTCGCATCTCAAACATGATGTAAAAAATGATTGTTTTCAATTGTATAATGGGATTATTTCCTTCGTTTCAGTCTGGAGATTCGCAGGCACAGATAAATGGAAATCGTGCTCTTGAAATCGTGCAAATCAATGCCGCAGTTTTCTTTGATTTTCTCAAAGCGATAGGTGAGCGTATTTTTATGTATTCCCAGCCTTCTTGCGGTCTCTGCGAAGTTGAACATGGACTCGCACCATGTAATAATAAGCTCTTCGAATAACTCCGCATTCTTATCGTTCAAAATTCCTTTGATTCGGCGCTCCAGCCTTTTGCCCTTGTAATATTCCGCTGCCTCTATGAGCATTCTTTCCAAAGGCACATCGATAATTCTTACAATGCTTTTGTCCGTGCTTCCCGAAAGTGTAGTCGCAAGGAGCATTTCCGCCCTTTCATAGCTTG
>CABQMM010000370.1 GCA_902465215.1 uncultured Bacillota bacterium | reverse complement strand
AGGGGCGAAATGTCTGTTCCGCTCGGTAGGCAGCACAACGATTAAGAATGTACAGGTGCAGGGCGAGTACATTGCTTCTGCGGGTCTGGTGGATTACATCGGTTCAGTCGGATATGGCGGCAAAAACGCATATATTATAAATTGCAAGCTGCTGAGTGGCGAAAACGGTTCCGCAACACTTGAAAGCGGTATCGTCGGCAGCAGTGGCGGCGTTACCATTACGAACTGTGAAGTCCAGTCAAATGTCAAAGTCGGTTGGAACGCAGATACAAACCAGCCGTACGAATATGGCTCTATCGGCTCGATTATCGGCGGCGGTGCTTTCCGTATAGTAAGCTGCAAGAGTGCGGCAGATGTTACCGCTAAGGGTGATCATGTCGGTGGCCTTGCCGGAAGCAAAGGCTTTGCAATGCGTGCCTGCAGCATTAAGAATTCGCAGTTTACCGGAACGGTCGATGCAGACGGAGAATATATCGGCGGCATCATGGGTGGCGGCTATGACGATCAGACTGCACCAAACACATTGTGTGTAGAGATTGAGAACTGTTACGTGAAAGCTGATATTACAGGCGCACGCGCTGTCGGCGGTATCTTTGGCGGCGAAGGTGGCTGCGACCAGTGCTGGGATAACGGCATCGGCTATATTCGCAACAATGTATTCTATGGCGCATTGTATCTGAATGGAAATCGTGTAGAAAATGATAAGGAACATCGGGCAGCTCCGGCGGACAATATTGTCGACTCGAAGGGCGCTATCGTGGGCTTCATGCGTTCCCTGAACAAATACAATGTGATTGAAAATAACTACTATTACATCACAAACGACAAGAACGGAAAAGGCATCGGCGCAGTCGAACATATCGACACAAGTAAGATTCGTCCGATGGGTCTGAACGAAGAACAAAAAACCTATTACTATGATACTTCCAAAGATAACCTGACTAAGATTTGCAACTGGGTCGACAGAGAAGATGGGCTCAATCGCAAATACTCTTCGGTTACGAAGCAGAATCATAATCGTACCGACGACCCGATGGGCGCAGATAAAGATAAGCTCGCAAAGGCTTGTACAGAAGCGCAGATGAAGGTTGAAGAACCGATTAGCGGAGAAGATACAATTGTGGACTTGCTGAACAACGGCGAAGGCAGCATGCAGAACTGGGCAAAGGGCGCAAACGGTCTGGAGCTTACAAACGAAGCGGTTCCATATGAACTGGAAGCCAGAGTTACGCAGGAAAATGAGTTCTTTATCGGAGACAGTTTTGATAAGAATAAGCTGAAAGGCATTGATTTCATTTTGACTTGGAGTGACGGCTCGACAAAGACACTGACGCTTGCTGATGTAGAAATCAGCGGCTTTGATTCCTCAAAGCAGGCAATCGTGTATCTGAAAGCAACCTATCAGAATGTAAGTGCGGAATTCCCTGTTAAAATTAAGAGAACAGCGGCAGGCACGAAAGAGGATCCGGCGACAATCAAAGTCAACTTCACGCTTTTAGGTGACAGTGTGCATGGAGAAAGCAGTGAAAGCCACACCCTGAAAAACAATGGATTGCTGGATTGGATTCCAAGCAAGGACTATTATGATGTAGATGTCAATTCGACAGTTTGGGACTTCCTGAAAGATAAAGTGGCTTCCGATACAGTTCAATTCCATGCAAAAGAGAAAACAAAACACGGAACTTATATCTATTCCGTAACCTATGGAGATATCACAATCGGTGAATTTGACAACGGGCAGAACTCAGGCTGGATGTACACCTTAAACGGCAAGCACCCGCTTCTGGCAGTCAATGAGCAGTTCTTAAAGGATGGCGATAAGATTGTATTCCACTATACGGACGACTACACGGTAGAAGAAGGCTCTGAAGAATGGAACACACCGGGCGGCGCAGGTGGCGTTATCGAAGCTGTAAGCTCCGTCACAACTGACACCAAGACAGGTACGACAACCGCACCAACCGAAGTCAAGGTAAGCGAAAAGACAAACGCTGACGGCACGAAAGAAAAGGTTGCCGATGTCAAAGTCTCCGCTGACAACCAGAAGGAAATCCTGAAGCAAGTTA
>CABQMM010000369.1 GCA_902465215.1 uncultured Bacillota bacterium | reverse complement strand
GATGTAAATATTATCAGGGAAACCGCAGCCCAAATGCAGCGGAAAAAGAAGAAAAGGGCTATTCGGCGGCATGGCTGCACCACAAGGGACGCAACAAACATCATTTCGAATACTGGATCGATTTTGCACCGGACAAGTCCTGGGGGCTTGTCGGCAATAAAATGCCCCTTCGCTACCTGATCGAGATGGTAATGGACCGGATTGCCGCGTCGAAGGTTTATAAGGGAAAAGATTATACGGATGCGTGTGCGTGGGAATACTTTGAAAGAGGCAGAGATTTTGTCGTGATGCACCCGAGGACGAAGTACCAGCTGGAATATCTCCTCACGATGCTGAAAGAGCAGGGCGAGGAGAGAACCTTTGCGTTCATCCGGGCGCTGCTTGCACGGGAGAGAGCGAAAGAACAGGCAGTCCGGAGAAAACGGATGGGACACGTGATCCGGGAGATAAGAGAGCGTGGACGGGTGCTGTAATTTATAAGGACAATTCTCTCAGATAATTATGTAAGTACAGCACTGCCGTCTCTGGCTCTGTGAAAAGCTGTTCTGAATACGGCACAAACAGCTGCTTACTCTTATAGTCTGCTTTCAGGCATTCATGCCACATCGGAGTGCCATCTGCAAGAAGCGGCTGCGGCACAAACAGTCCGGCTGCGCGGGTGTAGCACGTTTTGGCGGTTGCCTTCTTGCGGGCGGAGCGATCCACATACTGACCGACACTTTTGTGGATGGCGCAGTCCTCGTAGATCATATAGTAATAATTCTCATAATCGCTGTAAAATCGTTTCAGTTCCCCGGAATATAATGGAAGGTCGAGCGTCAGGCGGTTTCCTTCCGCCGACAGCTCCAGCTCACCGATGGAAAACTGGAATCCGCTTGTCAGAGAGACGGGGCTTTCATAGTGAAGCAGCAGGTGCTTTTCTGAGTTTCCGTCCGCATATGGGATATCACGGCTTTCTGAACCTTTGAAAGAAAAATCGCCGGTCAGAAAGTCCGGGTAGGCGAGAATCGGCAGAATCTGCGGCATTCCCTTTAAGTCATCCTCGTTATGGAGAATCAGAAGGTGCTTCAGCAGTTCAGAGTGCGTCTGTAAATATTCACCGTAAACCTCGATGAGCTGACCGCCGTTGTACTTATCTTCGCGGGCAATGCCGAGGAACCGCTCGATGCTTTTTTGTTTCAGATTTTCAAGTCCCAGCAATTTCTTTAATGGGCGTATTTTCTTATAAATATCAAAACTTTCAACCGCTTCAAAATTCCAGTCCTTTTTATAAAAAACACAGCGTTTCGTCAGAAATGGAATGTCAAACCCGTCGCCGTTGAAATGGACGAGGATGCGCTTTGTCCGGAGAAGTGCAAAAAAAGCGTCGAGAACCTCTTCCTCCGCATCCCTCGTCTCGGCAAAATATTGGGTCAGAATCCAGGTGTTTCCGTCGTGCCAGACGCAGCCGATCAGATAGACCGAGGCGTAGTCACCGGAAAAGCCGGTTGTCTCGATATCGAAAAAGAGCAGATCGGAGATAGCTCCTAACCGTTTGGGCGGATAAGAGGAAGTAAAGGTCAGCGGATTTTGAATGGTGATCATTTGGCAGTACCCTCCTGTGTCGGTTTATAATGTCCGCCCCTGGTCCGCATTGCGTCGGGGATTGGTTTCAGACTGTAACCTATGGCGTTATTATAAATTCATCGGAAGTGAAAAGCAACCGTTTAAAATGACAAAACAATAACACACCCGGTATCGTGAAATATCCGTTCTGGCAGTTGAGTAAAAAGAAAAACAATTTGTAAACCTTCAGTGGTACAAGTTTGGCAATCGTTTGAAATTCCGATATACTAGAAAATGTTGGAAGTGACAGCGGGAAATGTGGTTGTACCAATATGGCAATTCGGGAATTTTTGGTGGAAAGACTGGCAGATTATGAGATCCCGCGCAAATTTGCCTTGCTAAAGGAGTTTCCAAAGACTGAAAGCGGAAAGATTCGTAAAAAAGAACTGTGAAAATTGCTTTTTCTTGTCGAAAAAAGAAAATGATTTATTGTGCAAAATGACAAAAGTGACGTTGACAAAATTGGAAA
>CABQMM010000368.1 GCA_902465215.1 uncultured Bacillota bacterium | reverse complement strand
AATCTCTCATAGGAATCTCCTTCATTTCAGATTTATCTCCATCATTTTATCACCAAATGATGGAGATTTCAATAGGTATGATGGAGATAGACTCCCCACATCCACAGGAAATATACTCATTTTGGAAAAGTTTTTTGCAACATTTAACTCTTTTCCTCTCCAGAACAGTTTTGCGTCAATGAAACAATCGCTTGATTTCAATACGGGATGTATGGTAAAATTTATTTATTAGGAACAAAAAGAAACTATGGAGAAGTTTTATCATGAACGAAAAAATAAAAGAACTTCCGGCCTGCCCGGTTGAAACAACACTGAGCTTGATCGGAGACAAATGGAAGGTTTTGATTTTAAGAGATCTGATGCACGGTACGAAACGCTTCGGCGAGCTGAAAAAGTCGATCGGAAAGGTTTCCCAAAAGGTCTTGACCGCACAGCTGCGTGATATGGAAGCAAACGGGCTTGTACACCGAGAAGTCTATGCGGAAGTGCCGCCAAGAGTGGAATACTCCCTGACGGAACTTGGACAGAGCCTGCAGCCGATTCTCTATGCCATGCAGGTCTGGGGCGAAGATTACAAGAGCAAAAATCAATAGCAAGGTGGTTTATTTGTCTCGAATGCTTTGCGTTCTCGACAGGGCTCATAGCCCCACAAAAAATAAGAAAAGCAGAGGATGTTCAGACACCCTCCGTTTCTTCATTCGGCTGTTCTTATAGAAACATCCCGGTAATGCTGCCCTCATTATTCTGTATTTCCTCCGGCGTTCCGCTAGCCACGATTTGTCCGCCTGCTTCACCGCCGCCCGGTCCCATGTCGATTATATAGTCGGCGTTTCGGATCACATCAAGGTCATGCTCAATAACAATGACGGTCGCACCGTTGTCAATGAGTGCCTGAAAAACACCAAGCAATACCTGTACATCCAGCGGATGCAGGCCAATGGACGGCTCGTCGAACACAAAAACGGAATCTTCCTGTGTCTTTCCAATCTCACTTGCCAGCTTCAAACGCTGCGCTTCGCCGCCAGACAAACTCGGTGTTTCTTCGCCCAGCGTCAAATAGCCGAGGCCGAGCTGTTTCAGAATGTTCAGCCTTTGGCTGACGGTTTTCATGTCCTTGCAGAAGTCAATAGCGGAATTTACATCCATATCCATCAACTCCGGCAAAGAAACGCATTTGCCAGCTTTATTTGTGAGCTTCACATCATAAGCAGCTCTTGCATAGCGTGAGCCGCGGCAATCCGGGCAAATATCCTCTTTCAAAAACTTTTCCACCCGTTTCATGCCCTTTTCATCCTTGACCTTGGCAAGTGCGTTTTCCACGGTGTAAACGGCATTGTAGTAGGTAAAATCAAGTTCTCCCGCCTGATTGGAGTTCTTTGCTTTGTAAAGAATATGCTTCTTCACAGCCGGGCCGTGATAGACGATCTCTTTTTCTTCTGCGGTCAAATCACGGAATGGCACATCCGTGCGCACACCCATTTCACGGCACACATCGATCATCAGCGACCACATCAGGCTATTCCACGGAGCAACTGCGCCCTCGTCAATGCTGAGTATGTCATCCGGCACAAGGCTCTGTATATCTACGGTTCGGACGCTGCCTGTGCCGCCGCAGGTCTTATAGGCACCTTGAGAATTGAACGCTAATTCCTCAGCAGACGGCGCGTAAAAATGAGTGCCGCACTCTGGGCAAATGAGTTCTTTTCCAGCAGCGACAGCCAAAGACGGCGCGAGATAATGCCCATTCGGGCAGCGGTGGCTGGCAAGGCGGGAATACATCAGCCGCAGACTATTCAATAGCTCCGTCCCTGTACCAAAGGTACTGCGGATACCCGGCACACTGGGGCGCTGATGCAGCGCCAGCGCAGCAGGAACATACAGTACCTCGTCCACGCTGGCCTTGGATGCCTGTGTCATGCGGCGGCGGATGTAGGTGGACAGGGCTTCGAGATAGCGGCGTGACCCCTCAGCGTACAGTACACCCAGTGCCAGTGAGGATTTACCGGAGCCGGACACACCCGCAATTCCCACAATTTTACCCAACGGAATATCTACATCAATGTTTTTAAGGTTGTGGACTTTCGC
>CABQMM010000367.1 GCA_902465215.1 uncultured Bacillota bacterium | reverse complement strand
GTAGGCGCAAGCCGCGACCGACCATCTGCTCTCGCAGAATTTTGGATGCGGCCGTCCGAAGCGGAACGATGGTATAGAGGTTGTTGACATCCCAGCCTTCTTTGAGCATATTGACATGGATCACGATCTCCACCGGATTTTCCGGATTTTCCACATCCAGAAGCAGACGAGTGTTCGCTTCGGTCTCTGCGCCTTTCTGTTTAGAGTGGACGATGATTGTTTTGTTGCGATATGCGCCACTACGGAATTCGTCTGACTTTACGAATTGCTCCACCCAGGTTGCGTGATCCGTATCCTTGCAAACTACGAGCATAAACGGCTTCACCACAGGCTTACCGTGATTGGCAGCGTAGACTTCCAATTTGCGCTTTGTGCTTTCGTGGCAGGTGATGCCGTCCAGCAGCATCATTTTATCCAGCTGTTCATTACCGAAGTTATAAAAATCTATGTCCGAGCGGGTCACGGCATATGGGGTGCGGGTATAGCCATCCTCGATCGCTTTGGACAGCGGGTACTCATATACCACATTTTTGAACGGCACCTGCTTATTCCCCTTGGTCACCAATGGTGTCGCTGTCAATTCCAATCCCAGCAGCGGATGCAGCTCGTTCAGTGCCTGCGCACCTTTTTCTGCCCGGTAATGGTGCGACTCATCCATAATGAGCACAAGATCCGGCAAGTCGGACAACGCTTGATAGAACGAGTCCCCAATGAGCTCGTTCACTTTTTTCATATTTGCGCCCTCTTTGTTGAACTTATCGATGTTATACACGAAGATGTGGACATCGGATTCAAACAGGGAGAGCGTTTTTTCGCGGTAATCGTCATCCGTAATGATCTGCGGCGGCGTGCTGAAACAGCCAAGCCCCTTGAACACATACTTGGCACTGTTGTTATCACTGAGATCCTTTTTGAGTTTTTCAAAAATCGTGGTATTGGGAGCAACCACGAAAAAGTTCCTGATATGGTGCTGTGTGTAAAGGTAGGCGATAAAGGCTCCCATTAAACGAGTCTTGCCGACACCGGTCGCCAGAGCAAAAGTCAGGGACATAAAATCGCGCTCAAAATCGGAGCAGATCGGATACATAGCGTGGACAGCACCCAGTGCCGCTTTCAGATTCATGCCCTTGCGGAGCTGTACGGCGTTGGGGATCTCTTCAAGAATCTTCAACGATTGCGTCTGCGGTTTGCGGAGGGACATGACGCCACTGATATAGTCTGTGGTATAGAGCGGAAAATCGTTAGACATCCTCTTCCTCCTCGTCGCAATCATCATACACCGGCGGGTGTACGATATTCAGGTTGTAATCCGCTTTGCCGAACTCGCAGCGTTCCAGCAGCATTTGCGGGATCTTCTTCACTGTGATATTATCGTAAGCCTTGTCCAGTCCGCTGTCAAAGGAGCGGCAAGCGATGATCAGATACTCGCCCTCCTCCATGGTGTCCTTGATGGAGTCCAGATAGGGGCTGTTCAGGTGGCGGGTCGTCACAAAGAGGTAGCTGTTCTCGTTGCCTACGGACTGTTTCCAGAACAGGTCTCCATGCGGCTGATAGCGGAATCCCTCGTGCAGGGCCACCGCTGCTGCCAGCATATTGGCGTCATAGTCCTCGTTGATGACGTATTCGTCAAAGGGGTCTTTGTTGATTAGGGTGGGTGCTACCTCATAGAAACGATAACCACCACCGCCTTGCCAGTTCTGCGCCTTGGTAATGCCGCCGGGGTCCTCCCCGGCAATGACCTTATCCATGCGCACTTTGCAATGGGTATAGGCGTGATTACCCATTTCCACACCGATCCAGCGCCGCCCCATTTTCTGGGCAACGGCAGCAGTGGTGCCGGAACCGAGGAAAGAATCAAGAACAAGGTCGCCGGGATTGGAGGCAATATGGATGATGCGCTGAATGAGTTCTTCCGGCTTGGGAGTATCAAAAATGCTATTATCCTCAAACAGAGCTAAAACTTCCTTTTTTGAGGTATCGTTAGTTCCAACATCATCAGCATACCAAATTGTTTCGGGAGTTAGCCCAGAATCTTTTGATTCCGAAAGAAATTTTTTTAATCTTGGTGCATGACTGCCATCGACTCCAAAAT
>CABQMM010000366.1 GCA_902465215.1 uncultured Bacillota bacterium | reverse complement strand
TCTTCACGCTGCTGATGCTGGTAGTGTTCCGAATCGGATCAAACATTCCGGTACCAAACATTAACAGAAGTGTGCTTGCTGACATGTTCACCGGTGAAACAGGACTTTTTGATTTATTCGATTTGTTCTCCGGAGGTTCGTTCAGTAACTTCACAATTTTTGCATTGAGTATTACACCATACATCACTGCATCCATCATTGTTCAACTGCTTACCATTGCATTCCCGTATTTCGAACGACTCGCGAAGGAAGGCATGGAAGGCAGAAAGAAAATGGCACAGATTACCCGTTATATGACCGTTGTACTGGCTTTAATCCAGGCAATCGGTCTTACGGTAGGTCTCTTCAGAAAAGCAGTTGTAGACAGAAGCGCATTTTCTGTAATCGTAGTAGTTTTAGTACTGACAGCTGGAACCGCATTCCTGATGTGGCTCGGCGAATTGATTAATGACAAGGGTATCGGCAACGGTATTTCGCTGCTCATCTTCGGCGGTATCGTTGCAAGAATTCCAAGCGGAATCAGAAGCATTTCAACTGCTTACGGAGACGGCGGAATCTCTCTGGTAACCATTATCATTTTCATCATAGCTGCAGTATTTGTAACTGCAGGCGTTGTTCTCATTCAGGAAGGACAGAGAAGAATTCCTGTACAGTATGCAAAGAGAGTTGTAGGAAGAAAGATGTACGGCGGACAGTCAACGCATATTCCTATTAAGGTTAACCAGGCCGGCGTAATTCCTATCATCTTTGCGTTATCCCTGTTGCAGTTCCCACTGACGATCACATACTTCCTGTCCCAGGACAACGGATTCAGCGTATGGGTTAC
Organism: uncultured Bacillota bacterium; assembly: GCA_902465215.1. Taxonomy (GTDB): domain Bacteria; phylum Bacillota; class Clostridia; order Peptostreptococcales; family Anaerovoracaceae; genus CAG-238. The sequence goes on along the minus strand of CABQMM010000366.1, from coordinate 1,276 downwards.
GAAGTGGCTGTCACCTTCAGGAAATCCGGGCGTATGGGTTTACGGTGTTTTAAACGTAATCCTGATCATCTTCTTCACATACTTCTATACGGGCATCACTTTCAACCCGAATGAAGTTGCAAACAATATGAAGGCAAACGGCGGATTCATTCCGGGGATCAGACCTGGTAAGGCGACGGAAGATTATTTGAATAAAGTAATGTCAAGAGTTACAATCGTTGGAGCTATTTTCCTTGCGTTAATCGCGACACTGCCGACTATCATCGGAGTAATGGTGCCGACACTCAAGGGAATCCACTTCGGCGGAACATCGCTTCTTATCGCTGTCGGTGTTGCACTTGACACAGTAAGACAACTTGAAAACCAGATGCTCATGAGAAATTATCAAGGTTTCTTAAAGTAAAGAGGGAGATGAGTACAATGCTTAGAACTATATTATTAGGGCCTCCCGGAGCAGGAAAAGGAACCCAGGCAGTTAAGATTGTTGACAAATACGGGATCCCGCATATTTCAACCGGAGACATCTTTAGAGAAAACATCAAAAAAGGAACAGAACTCGGCAAAAAGGCACAGGAGTATATGAACAAGGGCGAACTTGTTCCGGACGATTTGGTTATTGAAATCGCTACAACTAGACTTCTTGAGGACGACTGCAAGAACGGATTCCTGCTTGATGGATTCCCGAGAACCGTTTATCAGGCTGAAAAGCTGGATGAATTCTTAGCTGCACACGATTCCAAGATTGACAAGGTTTTGGACATCGCGGTAGAAAAGGAAGAGTTGATTACAAGACTTACAGGAAGAAGAGTATGCAAGGCATGCGGAGCAAGCTTCCATGTAGTAAACATTCCTCCTAAAAAAGAAGGCATTTGCGACTACTGTGGCGGAGAACTGATTCAGAGAGCTGATGACAATCTGGAAACAGTTACGAACAGAATCGACGTTTACGAAGCGCAGACAATGCCTCTCATCGAGTATTATGAAAAGGCAGGAAACATTGCACATATCGACGGCAGTACCGGATTAGACAATGTATTTGCTGACATCGTAAAAGCTTTAGGTGAATAGTAATGATCATCATCAAATCGAAACAAGAACTGGATTTAATGAGAGAAGCCGGTAAGGTATGCGGACAGATTCTTAGAGATCTTGCAGACATGATTAAACCCGGCATGTCCACACTGGAGATAGATCGTTTTGTTGAGAAAACAGTGCGTGAGCATGGCATGACCGCAGCGGAAAAAGGCTACTGCGGTTATCCTGCCAGCGTATGCGT
>CABQMM010000365.1 GCA_902465215.1 uncultured Bacillota bacterium | reverse complement strand
AGCGGTCATAACGGGGCGGTCTCGAAAACGTTAACTGTTTTTGGAACCGCACATTGAAAAAACCTTGATTTTCCAATGTTTTTTCGCATTCCGCGCCAGATTTCCGTTCCGTTTTCTCTCCCCTCTTCTCCCCTGTTCCCGGTCTTTCTCGGAGAGGCCAACCCTAAATTAAATATGCAGCGGTATCGAAGCGGTCATAACGAGGCGGTCTCGAAAACCGTTAGCCCATCGGGCCCGTGGGTTCGAATCCCACCCGCTGCGCCATAAACACCGGTTTTTATGCGTATTTTCGTGTAGAGCCGGTGTTTTTTCATTGAATCGCGCTCAGGGCTCCCCGCATTCCGTTCATCATTGCATCGGCCGACACGAGTTTGGAATTGTAGTCCAAATGCGCATAGACGTTGGATGTAGTGGCAATATCGCTGTGGCCGAGCCATTCCTGAATCTGCTTCATGGGGACGCCGTTGGCCAGCAGCAAACTGGCACAGCTATGACGAAGGTCGTGATACCGAATATGCCGCAGATTGTTTTTCTTGAGGAGCTTCGGAAACGAGGCTGTAAGATAATCCGGAGAAATAAGCGTTCCCATTTCGTCCACGCAAATATAATCGAGATACCGCTTATCATAGCTCCGTCCACATACGCGCCTGTATTCCTCCTGCTTTTCTCTTTTCTCCAGCAGCAGTTCTTTGAAGGCCGGTATCAGAGGCAGCGTGCGCATGCTTGATTTGGTTTTCGTGGTATCGCGCGCGATCTGGACCCGTTTTCCGCTTAGATTGCAGGATGTTACGGTGTGGCGAATTGTCAGGGTGTTGTTTTCAAAGTCAATCGCACTCCACCGAAGTCCAACCGCCTCGCTTCTTCTAAGGCCATAAAACGCGCCGAGAAAGATCGGAATTTCCAAATGCGTGCCTTTTGCGGCAGCAAAAAGTTTTTCCATCTCATGACTGTCATAGAAGCTGCCGATAAAGGGGTCTTTCTTGGGACGCTCTACCTTGTCTGCCGGATTTGACGAGATCAAGTCAATTTTTACTGCATATTTCAGCGCCTTATGGATCACAGCATGGTAATGAATTACTGTACTTGCGGAAACTCGCTTTAGTTGGTCCAAATAGAAAAATTGGATATCTGTTGCTTTCAGATCAACAAACGGAATACCGCGTGCCTTGAAGTAAGGTATAATCGCGCGTCGGACCATGTTGGAATACGATGCGTAAGTCGTCAGGGCTAACGTAGGCTTTATGATCTCCATCCATTGAGCTAGATAATCCGAGAACTTGATTTTCGAATCGAGGGGCTTTTCTTCCGGCTCAAATGTCTGGCGAACCTCCGCCAGCATTTTCTCAGCTTTTTTCTTATTTCCCTTTGCCGGAAGCTTGGTTGAAATCCATTTGCTTTTGCGTTTTCCGCTCACGCTGGGGTAAGACAGCACCATGTAATAGATACCGTTCTTTTCTTGCAGATGTCCTGCTACCATAATAATATCCTCCTTTATGTAGGTCGATTGGACTTCTGCTGTTGGCAGATACCAGTTTATCTGATTCGACAGCAGAAGTCCAATGTGCGATTACGAAATCGGCGAGAATTTCATAACCAAGCGCATGTACGAAAGAAGGTGCGCTTTGGGGATTCGATAAGAGCGCCCAACCTTCAGGCTCTCGATCTTGTTTTCCCGGACCAGCTTGTAGCCGGTCTTCGTGCTGATTCCCAGCGCCCGGCTCATTTCCTCCACGGTAAGCACATCCGGGTAGTCTTTTAGAACACTCCGATAAACATCGCTAAAACCCATTTTTTCTCCTCATTCATGTATAAATAGATTATAATTTCGATGAACCGGGAAACCGGAAAAAATTTCGTTGTTTCGTTTCATCCGTCAGATGAGAAAATAGAAGATAAAAATTACAGGCGCATATAAAGAACACAGGTTTTCCTTTGGAGCATACCACTTGCCGCTCCAGGAGCGGCAGCGTAGATAAGCCTTGGCAGTTGACGCCTCCATAAGCAGAATTATGTCGAAAATTGTCGAAGAATGGCGATAAAGACCGATTTATCTGTTATTGGCTCTATCATCTTCTTAAATCTTTGGATTTGGGAGGATATACCAATGACCGCTG
>CABQMM010000364.1 GCA_902465215.1 uncultured Bacillota bacterium | reverse complement strand
GGCCTTCAGCAGGCAGACGGCTACAGCCTGATCCCTCTTTCGGCTTATTTTAAGGACGGAAAGGTTAAGATCGAATTAGGCATATGCAAAGGGAAGAAATTGTATGATAAACGCCATGATATTGCTCAACGGGATGCAAACCGTGAGATAGACCGGCGTATGAAGGATTATGTGCGTTAAGACTTGGGGGTGAAATGGTTTCGACGGGGATAGTGGAGACTGGATAAGCGAGCCGAAGCCCCGCGCTTCGTTAAAAGCGGGAAACGTCTAAATACAAAAGACAACTATAACGCACTTCCCGTTGCTGCTTAAATAGCGCAACGCGTCCGCCTGCAAAGACCTATCGTTGCAGATACGGGCGTCATTTAGGATAGGGAACGAACCAGCCAAAGCTTTGCGGCTGGCCGGATCTATGAAGCTACCGGACCTGTTGCCCCGCCGCCGGGGAAGCAGGAAGGGGAATACTTGTACGGCGGCTGCGCTCGGAGAAATTCTGGTTGACAGATCTTCGGACAGGGGTTCGACTCCCCTCACCTCCACCAACAAAGGACGCAGATATTGATACAATGTCTGCGTCCTCTTTTTTGCCTGAAAAGTCCTTAATTACTGGGCTTTTCGGGCTTTTTCATGTTTGGGAGCGTTTCAAAGTGCGGGCTGATTTGGTACATTTTCGTTTCAGAATGGTCGTTTGCTTCTGCACTCTGAAACGAAAACGGCTGGGGGTGCAAAAACGGGTGCACTCTGAAACGGAGCATTTCAGAGTGCGGAGTGGCATAAAAAAAGCCGAGGCTCATTTGGCCTCGACCTTGATTTCTTTCCCATTCCTGAACTCGAATGTGATGCTGCCGTCCCGATTCACCGTGCCCTTTTCCAACAGCAGCGACCATACCTGACTGTCCCATTCCTCTAAGGAAGCCGGGGCTTTTTCCAGCTGGTCGATGAATGCAGCGATCTGCCGCGCCTTGTTTTTGCGCCTTGCGACCTCCGCTTCCAGCTTGTCATGCTTGGCTGACGCCTTTTCGTAGCGTTCCGCAAGAGCGTTGTACTTGGTGTTGTATGCTTCCTGCGACTGTGTCTGGCGTGTATTCTGCCGGACAAGGTTCTGGGTCATATCCGCGATTTCCTCGATTTCCTGCCGGAGCTGTTCCATACCGGCTTCCTGCTCGGCGCAGTCCGTGAGGAGCGATTTCATCAGTTCGCAGTCCTCGATCAGCTGCTTGCGCTGTCTCATCAGCCGGTTATAGGCTTTGAGGAACATTTCCTTGATGGCATCTTCAGTCAGGTGCGGGGTCTTGCATTGTTCCTGTGACTTGCTGAACTTCCGATTGCACTGCCAGATTACGCGGCGATACATATCATTAGAATGCCAGACCTTCGCGCCGTAAAGCCCGCCGCAGTCTCCGCAGAACAGTTTCGATGAAAAGATGCTGTTGCCGCTGTACCCACGCCCCTGCTGGGAGCGCCGTTCAATCTCCGCTTGAACCATATCGAATTCATCCGCTGAAATAATCGCCGGATGACTTTCCTTGACATAGTAGCTGGGAAGCTCGCCGCGATTGGGCTTCATGGTTTTCGTGAGGAAGTCCACCGTGAATGACTTCTGCAGAAGCGCGTCGCCTTTGTATTTCTCGTTTCTCAAAATACTGTTGATGGTCGTCACGCTCCATTTGCTCTTTCCCGAAGGTGAAGGGATCGCTGCGGCTTCCAGTACTTCCTTGATTCCGAAGGGTGTTTTCCCTTCCAGAAAAAGGCGGTATATCAAGCGGACAATTTCGGCTTCCTTCTCATTGACAACCGGCGTCCCATCGGGGCCTTTTTCATATCCGAGGAACTGTTTGTATGCCATGCTGACCTTGCCGTCGGCGAAGCGCTTCCGCATGCCCCATGTGACGTTTTCGGAAATACTGCGGCTTTCTTCCTGAGCAAGGCTCGACATGATCGTGAGGAGCAGCTCACCCTTGCCGTCGAAGGTGTAAATGCTCTCTTTTTCAAAGTAGCATTCCACGCCATGCTCTTTGAGCTTGCGGATGGTGGTCAGGCTGTCCACGGTGTTTCTGGCGAAGCGGCTGACGGACTTGGTTACGATCAGGTCGATCTTCCCGGCCAGCGCATCCGCGATCA
>CABQMM010000363.1 GCA_902465215.1 uncultured Bacillota bacterium | reverse complement strand
ACTCACGGCCTCTTGAACCCCATTCAAGCGCGCTACCAAACTGCGCTACACCCGGACGTCACTCGAAGCGACAGATATTATTATAGCACCAGTTTTTGAAATGTCAACCTGTTTCTTTGGATTTTTTGAAGTTTTTCAAAACAGGCCAGATGGCGCAGCTTTGCGCATCAGGCAGCACGCACTGCTGCCCTCCCCCTTTTCCCCAAAAACAGCTTCCCGAAAAGCAGCCCAAAAAGCAGCCCAGACAGGAAGTCCTCTTCCCGAAGCCCCCCGCCAAACACAGCACGTTCCCCGCTCGGCCCTCATCCTCCCCACAAGCCACACAAAAAAGCGCCCCGGCCTTAGCCGGGTGCTCGTAAGAAAATAATTCACTCAAAATTACACTTACAGCATCTGTCAGACGGGATTGGCTAACAAAAAAGTAAGCGATACTTGGTTTTTTACCAAGTATCGCTTATTTTTTTGTCCCTGTGTAGACGCAAATAGACTTATTCACACTTTTTTGCTACAATCATGGCATATCCGATTTGTCCTTCACATTCTGTAATTTTTCAAAAAATTCAAAAAATTTTTTGACGGATTGGAACAATCCGGCCATTCTCATGCCATATATAGTGGAGGGTTAAGATAAAACGATAGGAGGTGACGCAATGGCACAACCAAAAGAACCCAAAGGTTTTCTTGTAGTGCTGCCCGGTGAAGTCATTGAGATACCGCAGGATAGTGACAAATCGTGGCTGACCTTGTTTTACAGTCTGCCAAAGGAGCTTGCTGAGAAGTGGAAACCGGCTTTTAATTTGCCACGCTGTCCTTATGAGGTTTTGCGGACGGACAAGTATGACAACATCGTTTGTGACGATATGTTCAAGCTGCTTGTGTGGGATTGTTATTCTTGGAGTACCTGGCAGTTTTTCCAAGTGAAAGACCGCAAAGGCAACTACCGTGACATCCCTGGAAGCAGAAAACAGTATGCGGGATATTTCCCCTTATGGCGGCTCTCATACAGCATCATTCCCTATATCCGAATGAAGTTTGAGCAACACGGGCTTGGCTTTCAAAATTTATACAACATCCCGCAGGGCGTTGAGGTTCCGTGGCTTACCTATCAGCAGTTTGGCAATCTGATCGGTAATATCACCGATATGGTAATATCAGAAGATAACTGGCAACCGATGATTGATGCCATCTGGGAGAACAGGACAGTCGAGGACTACGAAGCAACGAGCAGTACCGTCAAGACCGACTTCATGCGGAAGTGGCATCACAACCGTTCCGGAAAGCCTATCTCGCTGGACGAAATAATGGAGAGCGAGGACGGAGATATTTTTGAGGCAGCCGATCCACGGAGCGAGTTCGAGCAAACCATAATCTCCGAAATGCAAATCGCCGCTTTTTCTGAGCAGAACATCACCGAAAAAGATCGGGAGATACTCAAGCTGCGAATGGACGGGTACACCGAGCAGGAAATCGCAGACAAGGTTGGATACAAAACCGCAAGTGCGGTACACAAGCGGATTGCAAAAATCGCAAGTGCCTACGAGGATTTTGTGACCGCCGAATACGGAAAATATCTGGATAAGTAAACGACGCAAAACAGGCAGCAGTCACCTGAAAGGCGGCTGCTGTTTTTCGTGCGGGAAAGGAGTATCAATGAACAAAGAGCCGTTTGCAAATCTGCCCGATGTGCTGAACGCAAATCAGCTTGCCGAAGCGTTGCACCTGTCTAAAGCCGGAGCGTACAATCTGCTGAACGCAGACGATTTCCCCACGCTGAAAATCGGCGGGAGGAAGCTGGTCATGAAGCAGGATTTATTGCTCTGGCTGAAAAAGCACACCAATGGTCAAGAGCCGGGAAAAACGGAAAACAGCCAATAACGACTGCTCGGACGCACTATACGTCCGAGCAACTACTATTTGAAAATTTCTATTTTTCCCAATTCAAGAGTTGAAGAAAATCGCCGAAAATGCCGCCTTTGCGAAGTGGACCGCAGAAAGGAACTAAAATGCGAACAAGATTTACCAAACGAAAAAACAATTTTCTCAAAGCGTCAAACTCTTTTTAAATATGTGCTATGATTTTTTTGAAAAGTGTAACGAAAGTCAATCAAAAAGTGCTTATAAGGGTGAAAGGCCTTTT
>CABQMM010000362.1 GCA_902465215.1 uncultured Bacillota bacterium | reverse complement strand
TAGCATTGGTAAATCAAAAAGGCGGTGTGGGCAAAAGTACAACGGCGGTCAACCTTGGAATAGGCCTTACAAGGCAGGGCAAGAAGGGTTTGCTTGTAGACACTGACAGTCAAGGGAATCTGACGGAAATGCTTGGTTGGAAGCAGATTAAAGGAATATTTCCCAAAATTGAAATATTTTTAAAAATGGGAAATAGAGAGATGTTTTATACTTATAAAAAATCTGTTGAAATTTTAATTTGAAAATAGAAGATTCAAAACATGAACCATCTCATAAAAAGAGGTGGTTTTTATGCTTATTTAAGGAGGTTTTGTAATGCAGACAATAGCGTTGGTAAATCAAAAGGGCGGTGTGGGGAAAAGCACAACAGCGGTCAATCTTGGGATAGGTCTTGCAAGGCAGGGAAAGAAGGTTTTGCTTGTGGATGCCGACAGCCAAGGGAATCTGACGGAAATGCTTGGTTGGCAGCAGCCGGACAAGCTGGAACACACGCTTGCATACCTATTGGAGAAGGTAATTTGCGATGAACCGTTCAATATGGAGGAGGGGATTTTACACCACGAGGAAGGCGTGGACTTGATACCGTCCAATATTGAGCTTTCCGGCATGGAGGTTGTTCTGGTAAACACGATGAGCAGAGAAACGGTACTGCGGACATATCTGAATAAAATCAAGCGGCAGTATGACTACATTCTCATTGACTGCTCGCCTTCCTTGGGGATGATTACGCTGAACGCATTGACGGCGGCAGATAAGGTAATTATTCCTGTGCAGGCACATTTCCTTCCTGTAAAAGGCTTGGAACAGCTTTTGAAAACGGTAAACAAGGTGAAACGTCAGCTAAATCCAAAACTGCAAATCGGCGGCATTCTGCTGACGATGGTGGAGGGCAGAAGTAATTTTTCAAAGGACATCGGGCGGCTTTTAAGAGAAAGCTATGGCAGTAAAATCAAAATTTACGAAACGGAGATACCGAGAGGAATTAAGGCGGCAGAAACCAGTGCGGAAGGCAAGAGCATTTATGCGTTTGACGGCAAAGGAAAAACCGCAAAGGCCTATGAACAGTTTACGAAGGAGGTTTTGGAGAATGAAAAGCAGTGCCAGAAAAATACAGCTCGCCAGTTATGATGATTTATTTAAGAACGATGAGGAAAGACTTGCGGATACACAAGAGAGAATCCAAATGCTGTCTCCCGAAAAAATGCAGCCGTTTCCAAATCATCCGTTTAAGGTTGTGGATGATGATAAAATGATGGATATGGTGGAAAGCATAAAGGAATATGGTGTGCTTGTGCCGATTATCGTAAGACCTGTGGAAAATGGGAATTATGAAATTGTTTCGGGACACCGCCGACACCATGCGGCTGTTTTGGCAGGACAGGAGGAAATTCCTGCAATCGTCAGAGAAATGGACGAGGATGCCGCTGTTTTGGTTATGGTGGACAGTAACCTGCAAAGGGAAAATATTCTGCCTTCGGAAAAGGCTTTTGCTTATAGGATGAAGCTGGAGGCAATGAAAAGACAGGCGGGCAGACCGAAAGAAAATGCTACCCAAATTGGGCAGGATTTTATGAGGGGGAAATATTCAGTAGAAATATTATCGGAACAGGTTAATGAAAGCAGGAATCAAATTCAACGCTATATCCGCCTTACCCATCTCATTCCCGATATTCTGGAAATGGTCGATAACAAAAATATTGCGTTCAATGCCGCTGTTGAAATTTCTTATCTTTCCGAAAAGGAACAGGAACTTTTACATGACAACATGGATGTGAATGAGTGCAGTCCGTCCTTGTCGCAGGCGAAAAGGCTAAAGAAATACAGCCAAGAGGGAAAGCTGACGGAGGATGTGATAGATGCCATTATGACCGAGGAGAAGGAAACGGATACGAAGCTGGTTTTGAAGGGGGACACCATCAAGAAATATTTTCCCAAGGAATACACGCCGATGCAGATGCAGCAGGTTATCACAAAGCTTTTGGAGAACTGGTATCGAAAGCGGACACAGGAGAAGGAGCGGTAAATTGCTGTCATGGGAAATTCATTTTTGACAAGAGATTTGGCTTTGATGAAAAATAGGCATTGTATTATTACTTACCGAAAAAAGAATTTTTCTTTCGGGTAGTAAAGATATAAACTTAA
>CABQMM010000361.1 GCA_902465215.1 uncultured Bacillota bacterium | reverse complement strand
GCTTGAGGATGCGGTTTATGCAGCAACTCTCGAAATGAGAGGGGCGTATGCACTTGTTGTCGTGTCGAGCAAAGACCCGAACAAAATCGTTGCGGTCCGTAAAGATGCACCGCTGATTGCAGGAATCGGCAAAGGCGAGAATTTCATTGCTTCCGATATTCCGGCACTGATGAAACACTGCAAAGAAATTTATCTGATCGAAAACGGCGAAATGGTCGTCGTGACCGCAGATGAAATCAAAATATATGATGAAGAGCGAAATCCGGTGCAGCGTGAAGTCTTCCATGTGACTTGGGATGCGGACGCTGCGGAAAAAGAAGGATACAGCCATTTCATGCTGAAGGAAATTTACGAACAGCCGAAGGCAATCAGCGAGACACTGAACCGCAGGCTGGACGAAAACGGGAAGATTAAGCTTGATGGTATTTCGCTTACGAAAGAAGAACTGGACAGCTTTTCGAGAATCTATATCGTTGCGTGCGGAACCGCTTACCACGCAGGACTTGTCGGCAAGAAGGTGATTGAGAAATTCGCACGCATACCGGTTGAGGTTGATGTGGCTTCGGAATTCCGCTATAGAGAGCCGCTCGTAGACGATAAGACCTTGTTTATCGCAATCAGCCAGTCGGGGGAAACCCTTGACACTTTGGCGGCGCTTAGAGAAGCGAAGGCGAAGGGCGCACGAATTCTCAGCGTTGTAAATGTAGTGGGAAGCTCGGTAGCAAGAGAATCCGACGACGTTTTTTATACTTGGGCGGGTCCGGAAATTGCGGTTGCTTCGACGAAGGCGTACACAACACAGCTCACCTGCATGTATCTCCTCGGCCTTTACATGGGTCTTACGAGAGGAACGATAGCCGAAGAATTCTATCGCAGTTTCATGGATGATTTGAGAGAAATTCCGGAAAAACTTGCGTCTTATTTAAAAGATGTGAGAGAAATCGAAGCACTTGCAAAGATTCTCTACAACCGCGATCAGGTTTTCTTCATCGGAAGAGGACTTGACTCGGCAGTTGCATACGAAGGATCGCTGAAGCTAAAGGAAATTTCCTATATAAACTCGTTTGCGATTGCGGCGGGTGAACTCAAGCATGGAACCATCGCGCTCATCGAGCCGGGAACCTTGGTTTTGTGCCTCGACACGCAGGATTATCTCTACGAAAAAATGCTTTCGAATATTCAGGAAATCAAAGCAAGAGGCGCGCATGTGCTTTCCATTGCAAAGGAAGGACACAGAGAAATCGAAGCGCAGAGCAACGAAGTTATCTATATTCCGGATTGCCGGGATGAAATTACGCCGCTTCTAAGCGTAGTGCCGTTGCAGCTTTTCTCCTACTATGTGGCGAAAGAGCGCGGATGCAATATCGATAAGCCGAAGAATCTGGCGAAGTCAGTTACGGTTGAATAAATATCGGATAATACAGTAAAACCACGGAAAAGACACGGAGGAAGAAATGAAGGATTACGAAATCAGAGATTTGTCGCTGGCTCCTGCCGGACATCAGAAAATTGAATGGGTCAGAAATCATATGCCGATTTTAAGGGGTATGGAAGATGAGTTTATCAAAACAAAACCGTTTGAAGGTATCAAAATTTCTTTGTCGGTACATCTGGAAGCAAAGACCGCGTACTTATGCAAGGTTCTGGCAGCAGGCGGAGCGCAGATGTCTGTAACAGGCTCAAATCCGCTCAGCACAAAGGATGAAATCGCGGCAGCGCTTGCAGACAGCGGCATCAAGGTTTATGCATATCACGGGGCAACACCGGAAGAATACGAGAGACATATCGAAATGTGTCTGGAGCATAAGCCAAACATCATCATCGACGACGGCGCAGATCTTGTAAGCTGCGTGCACGGAAAACGTCCGGAACTGGCAGAAGAAGTCTGGGGCGGCTGTGAGGAAACGACCAGCGGCATCATCCGCCTGAAAGCGATGGCAAAGGAAGGCGTGCTGAAATTCCCGATGGTTGCCGTAAACGACGCGGACTGCAAGCATTTGTTTGACAACCGCTACGGAACCGGACAGTCCACATGGGACAGCATTATGAGAAACACGAATTTAATCATTGCTTCCAAGACGGTTGTTGTAATCGGATACGGATGGTGCTCGAGAGGAATCGCGATGAGAGCCGCAGCGCTCGGCGC
>CABQMM010000360.1 GCA_902465215.1 uncultured Bacillota bacterium | reverse complement strand
GGAAAACGAAAAGGAGAGAAAAAAATGGCAGTAAATTTAAAGGGAAGACATTTCTTAACATTAATGGATTTCACACCGGAAGAAATCAGATACATGCTTGACTTAGCGCATGATTTAAAGGCTAAGAAGAGAGCAGGTATTCATAATGAAGTTTTAAAGGGCAAGAACGTTGTTCTTTTGTTCGAAAAGACTTCCACAAGAACAAGATGTGCGTTCGAAGTTGCGGCACTTGACGAAGGTGCTCACGTAACATTCCTTGACAGCAAGAGCTCCCAGATGGGCAAGAAGGAAACAATCGCTGACACAGCTAAGGTTCTCGGCAGATTCTACGATGGTATCGAATACAGAGGATTCAAGCAGTCCGTTGTTGAAGAATTAGCTGCAAACGCAGGCGTACCGGTATGGAATGGTTTAACAGACGTTGACCACCCGACTCAGATTCTTGCTGACATGCTCACAATCGAAGAACACGTTGCTAAGCCGTTAAACAAGGTTAAAGTTGTATTCTGCGGAGACATCAGAAACAACATGGCTTACGCTTGGATGTACGGATGCGCGAAGATGGGCATGCACTTCGTTGCTTACGGACCGAAGGAACTTGCAGACCAGATTGATCAGGACGTAATCAAGAGAGCAAGAGAAGTTGCTGAATACACAGGAGCAGTTATCGAAGTATCCTCCGACGAAGCCTGCCTGAAGGGTGCAGACGTTCTCTATACTGATATCTGGGCTTCCATGGGTGAAGAAGATCAGATTCCGGAAAGAGTTAGAATGCTGACTCCGTTCAAAGTTACAAAGGAAATGCTCGACAAGACAGAAAACAGCGATGTTATCTTCCTTCACTGCCTGCCTTCCTTCCACGATTTCGACACGACAATGGCAGCAGAACAGAAAGAATTAGGATATGACATCCGCGAAGTAACCGACGAAGTTTTCTTATCCAGACATTCCAAAGTTTTCGATGAAGCAGAAAACAGAATGCACACTATCAAGGCTGTAATGGTTGCAACTATTGGCTAATGCAGAGCATTGGCAGTTGAAAGGAGAAACCAAATGTATCCTGGAATTCATAATTTTTCCGAAATCGGAAAATTAAACAAAGTTTTACTTCACAGACCGGGATTGGAGCTCGAAGCTCTTACTCCGGCTACAATCGAAAGATTACTGTTTGACGACATTCCTTATTTGAAGATCGCACAGGAAGAACATGACAAATTCGCTCAGGTTCTCAGAGACAACGGCGTTGAAGTAGTTTACTATGTGAGCGAAGCTGCGAAAGCGATGGCAAACCCTGAAATTCAGATTCAGTTCGTAAATGAATTTTTAAATCTGAGCAAAATCAATTCAAAGGGTCTTAGAAGTGCTATGACCAGCTATCTGCTCGACATGTCACCTGCAGAGATGGTCAGCAAGGTAATTGCCGGCATTAAGAGAGAAGAAGTTAAAACAAAGGATGCGACATCCTTAATGGATCTGGTTGACGACGATTATCCGTTCGTTTCCGATCCGATGCCAAACCTTTACTTCACTCGTGACCCGGGTGCATGCGTGGGAAACGGAATCAATATCCACCACATGCATACCGATGCGAGAAGAAGAGAAGCTTTGATTTTAAGATATATTTATAAATATAACAGAGATTTTGCTACGGAAGACAATAAGCAGTGGTACGACCTGACAGACACTTATTCCATCGAAGGCGGCGACGTACTGGTGCTTTCCAAAGACATCGTGGCGGTTGGATTATCACAGAGAACGACGATTTCAGGTCTGGAACACTTCGCGAGAAATATCCTGCGCGAAGGTTCTTTCAAGAAAGTTCTGGCGTTCGATATTCCGAAGTCGAGAGCATTCATGCATCTTGATACGGTATTCACGATGGTTGACTACGACAAGTTCACAATCCATCCGGAAATCGAAGGTCCGCTCGGTGTTTACGAAATCACGATGGACGCTAAGGATGAGCTGAAGTTCAACGCACTCAAGGATGAGCTTCACAAGATTTTGGCACTCGAACTCAAGGTTCCTGCAGTTGACCTCATTCGCTGCGGCGGCGGAGACCTTCTGGCAGCTCAGCGTGAACAGTGGAACGACGGTTCCAACACGCTCTGCATCGCACCGGGAACGGTTGTAACTTACGAAAGAAAC
>CABQMM010000359.1 GCA_902465215.1 uncultured Bacillota bacterium | reverse complement strand
CTGTGTCGTGCAGAGCTTTCCAACTGGGACTTTGCTGTATTGGGAACAGGTATACATTTCCGGATAGTATTCCGGAACTTTTCTGAAATAATCGTCGATTAACGTTTTGTATTCCATTTTTATTTCTCCTTTTGTCTATCGCTGTAAAATATGCGTGATAACGCATATTTTTACAGCGTTTGTTATTCTATAGATTCCTGCGCATCGGAATAATTGGATGATATAAATTCGTCCATATCCGCTTCCACTCTTGCCGTTGCGTAAGCGTTCAGCGTATCCCATGTGTCGAGGTAAAATACATTTTGTTCCGGGATTGCCTGTTTTCTTGCCACGCCACCATATTTTCTGCGCATCTGCCAGATCGCATCTTGCGGCGGCATAATTTCTATGTGTATCCAGTATTCATGCCATGCCTGCTTATAGGTTTCTTCGTCCGTATCAATGATGGTATCGCCCAACGCAAAATAGTATCTGAAATTTCCAGAAGCACGCAGGATAAGTTCATTATCTGCCAAACGCTGAATATAGGTTTCAATGGTCTGCCGGGTGAGCGGTGTTCCCTCCATCCACATTATTTGTTCCTGCCGTTCGCAAGGCAGACTGTAAAACTCTACGTCGTTCATGTAGTAATAGAGAAAATAAGCCAGTTTTCGGAAATCAGTCTGGGGCGAATAAGACAGTTCAAGGATACAGAACACTCTGAACGGGTCGTGTATGTTCTGAATGGTAAATTTGAGATTTGCGCCCCGCCCTTTGTAGGTATATTCTACAGTCCATCTTGTCAGACGGTTTTTGATGGAACGGGCATCGTGCGTGTTGAAAATCGAACAAAGTTCCTGATAAGAATACTCTCTACATTCAAGCATCGTCTTTCTCCATTTCATTTTGGTTCAGACATTTAACACTTAATATTTACGTTATTTACCACTGTTAAATGTTTGGACTGAATTTGTTTATGCGTTCTTCTTTTCTTCGGCTGCTTCTGCCTGCTGCTTGGCAAAATCAATTCCGCTGATGATTTTCGGCGTTTCAGTGAGATAGAACAGGGGATTCTTGCGGTAGAGGGGGAACTGCGCGATGAACCATTCGCGCACGGTGCTGTATCCGTTGGTCTGAATGGCGGCAGCTGGACTTTTCAGGAAATCATACTGCTTGCGATACTCCGCGCCGTTGGGAAGCGCGTCCATAAACCGCTCCATCTTTTCATAGGTCAGGTTCTTATAGGGATTACAGGCGCTCTTTTCGCCGTTCTTGCTGGTGTAGTGCGTCGGTGTGCGGTGCGTGCGCTTGACAATCCGCATACCGGGGAAATCCGCACACAACTGTCTGATAATCTTGTATTCTGCGGCTTCTGGATTGCTCATAGCCTTTTCAAATTCTGCGGTGATGGTGATTGTACGGGTGGTGAAATCGACCTTGTAAGCCTGTGCCATTTTTATTTCCTCCTAAATCATCTTTCTGTTGGTTTGATTACTGATTGACTGCGGGCTTTGCGGCGGCGAGTTTGACAACCTTGCCGGTCGCCTTTGCCATAACGTGCTTGGCGTGGATTTTCTTTGCGTCGGTCATTTTATACTGCTCCTTGAACTTCTCGACGAACCACTGCTTGAGAAGCGGATATTCACGCTGTTTGTTGTTCTTTGCGAACTGTCTAATGCTTTCAAATTCCGCACAGAGCGCAACCGGATTTTCCTGCGCGTTAATATAACTCTCCATCATTTCGATTGTCAGACCCTTGTAGGTCGTCTTTCCGCTCTTGGTGTTGATCGTCTTTTCAACAACTTTGAACGTGGGCTGCTCGGCAATCATCTTCATCAGGGCTTTATATTCGGGCGTGGTGGGGTTGCCTGCCTTTTTGAGCGTAGCCTTGGAAGCGACGATGGTGTTGGTGGTGAAATCGTAAGCAAACAGGTTCTTCATAATAATTCCTTTCTGATGCTCTTGGCATCTCGCGTATTTTTCAGGTCGCCACCCTTATTTTTGACTGTTTCAGGTTTTTGTTTCCCTCAACTTTGTGCCTTTATTATAGCAAAACTCCTATGCTATAAATGGCATAGGAGTTGAAGAAAGATGATTGATTTTCATTGCGTTTTTTCAGAAGATGATAAAAGACGTTTGAACTTGCTTCTGGACAATTAAAGACGTGAAAAGATGCTTT
>CABQMM010000358.1 GCA_902465215.1 uncultured Bacillota bacterium | reverse complement strand
GCTTGAATGGCATTCAAGAGGTCAGCGGTTCGATCCCGCTTATCTCCACCAAAAACGCTCGATTTCATTTGAAATCGAGTGTTTTTTTATACTTTTCAGCCTGTTTTGTATTGGGCGTTTTCGCCTTGGACAACAACTGGACAACAGACCTTTTCAATTTCTTCTTTCTTACTGTAGGAAGGAAGAAGTTATGGCATCTATCAAAGAAGAAGGAACAAGAAGCAAACGTCTTTCATACAAGATTCGTGTGTGTTTGGGACGTGATGAAAACGGCAGGCAAATTTCAAAGGCAATGCGCTGGAATCCTCCTGAGGACATGACACCCGCAAAGGCAAGGAAAGAAGCGCAGCGGGTGGCGGCGGTTTGGGAAGCAGAGCAAAAGGAAGCCTTTGAACGCCAAAAGGCACAACAAGAAGGGCGCAAAACGGATTATACCTTCGGCCAGTTTGTAGACGAAGTGTGGGTTCCCCTTTGTGTTCGTGACGGCTCCCACCGCCCTTCTACGATTGCCATGTACACTAACATTTTGAAGGTCATGCGCCCGCATTTTGAAGAGCTGCTGCTGAGCGGGATTTCAGGCATTCAAATCACGCAGTATTTGACATGGCTTCGCAATGAGTATCGGACGCAGTACGGCAAGCCCCTCGCCGAAAAATCCATCAAGCACCATTACAATATTCTCTCCTTTATTTTTGGCTATGCCGAAAAGCAAGACCTGATTGAGAAGAACCCCATGAAAAAGGTGGACGCTCCAAAAGTGCGTAGAAGGGCGGTGGATGCACTGTCCGAAGAGGATGCACGGCGATTCTTTGAAGAGCTGAACGCACTGGATTTTGACTTTCGCTGTATTCTGCAACTGCTTATCACAACTGGCTTGCGGCGTGGCGAGTGCATCGGCCTCCAATGGCAGGATGTCGATTTTGATAACCGTATCATCAGAGTGGAGCGGGCTGTGGCTTACACGCCTGAAAGCGGCATTGTGGTAGCGCCGCCGAAAACCGCCACAAGCATCCGCACCATTCCCCTTGTGGAAAGCACGACGAACCTTTTGAAAGCCCTTTATCGTCAGCGCCAAAAGCAATATCCGAACTGCTTCGTGGCAACGGCGTTTCTCTTCTGCAAAGAGGGCGCACCCTTTGAGCCTCGTGACCCAAGTGCCGTCACAAGGCGCATGAAGCGATTTGTGACACGGGCAGGCTTGCCCGATGTTTCGCCCCATGACCTCCGCCACACCTGCGCCAGCCTTCTTCTGAGCAGTGGGGCAGATATTAAAAGTGTCCAAGAGATACTTGGTCACGCAGACGCAAGCACAACCCTCAATTTCTATGTCAAAACAGACTTGCGGCAAATGAGGCTTGCAACCGAAAAATACGCAAAAGCCTTTGACCTCTGAGCGTCATGGGGTTTGCAGAAATTCTATAATTATTTTTGCAAAAAGAACGGACAGTCCGCAGCTGTCCGTTCTTTCTTTATAGTTCGTAGATTAGAATGGTAGCTCTTCGTCAGTAGCAGTAGAGTCAAACAGTGCATCGGTTTCGGGTTGATTTTCATTTTCAGATTCCTCGTGAGTGTATTGAAATTTTTCAAACGAAGTAAATGAAAAATCAGATGGCAACTTATCTTTCGCATATTTTAGAATTAGATCATTATTCCTTTGCTGACCAAACATTTCGTATATTTCATGATTTCCATTTATTGCAGTAATCAGTGCTTCAAAATCATCTGCTGTAAATACTTCAAGATAAGGTTCAATAAAAGATTGGAATCGTTTACGAGCCCCAATGTAACAATTGCTATTCTGGTATTGCCGAATAATGAATTGCCTAAACAATGACAGGTGGCCTTGCTCTTGACATATTTCACTTAAAAAGTCAAGCAAATACCGAGAGGGTGAATCATTTTCAAAATTATACTCGGATAAGTGTTTTTCCAAATCGCCTAAAACAAACCATTTGATTACGCCAAAATCGTCTGAATCTTTTGCGTGTGATATTTCATATTTCGTAGTATCTCCAAGTGCTTTATATAGCAGTGGATAATGAGCAAAAAGAATTTCAGCATTTTTGAGACAACTATCTTCGGCTGCAATTGAGTAATAATTCTGCTCATTCTTTATACACTGAATCAAAAAGGGTTCATAATTACTTGCCATATTTTCAAGGACATTT
>CABQMM010000357.1 GCA_902465215.1 uncultured Bacillota bacterium | reverse complement strand
AAACGATGAGGTTGTTCACGGAATTCCGAGCAAAAAACGCCATCTAAAAGAGGGCGACATCGTAAGCTGTGACCTTGTGGTTGAATATAAAGGCTACATGGCAGACGCAGCAAGGACCTACCCGGTAGGAAAGGTCAGCCCGGAAGCAATGCACCTTATTGAAACGGCAGAAAGAGCGTTCTTTAACGGAATTGCTTATGCGAAGCCGGGATACAGACTGCAGGATATTTCCCATGCGATTCAGGAAACTGTGGAGGGCGAAGGATTCGGAGTGATTCGTGACTTCGTCGGACACGGAATCGGAAGTGAAATGCATGAAGATCCGCAGATTCCGAATGTAGGAAAGGCGGGAAAAGGACCAAGACTTCAGCCCAGTATGACGCTTGCCATTGAGCCCATGATTACACAGGGCACATGGGAAGTCGATATCCTTGAGGATGACTGGACAGCGGTAACGCTGGACGGAGGTCTTGCCGCTCATTATGAAAACACAGTTGTTATCACGGATGGTGAGCCGGAATTGCTTACCTTATAAAGAGTAGAAGGAGATGTATTTATGGCGAAAAAAGACGTCATTGAAGCAATGGGAACAGTTGTCGATGCACAGCCGAATGCAATGTTCAAAGTTAAATTAGACAACGGTTTCGAGGTGCTTGCACACATTTCAGGAAAAATCAGAATGAATTATATCAGAATTCTTCCGGGAGATAAGGTAAAGGTGGAACTTTCCCCTTACGACCTTGCGAGAGGAAGAATCATATGGAGAGATAAAGGCTAGGAGGGAAATTTATGAAAGTTAGAGCTTCCGTAAAACCTATCTGCGAAAAGTGCAAAGTTATCAAGAGAAACGGCAAAGTAATGGTTATCTGTGAAAACCCTAAGCACAAGCAGAAACAAGGTTGATATCGCTCCCGGAATGGCGACGGAAGATAGGGGAAGGAGAAAAATATGGCTCGTATAGCCGGTGTTGACTTACCAAGAGAAAAAAGAGTAGAAATAGGTTTAACTTATATCTACGGTATTGGCAGACCAACTTCACTTGCGATCTTAGAAAAAGCAGGCGTAAATCCTGACACTAGAGTTAAGGATTTAACTGAAGAAGAAGCAGGTAAAATCAGAAGAATTATCGACGAAGAATATCTTGTAGAAGGTGATTTGAGAAGAGAAGTATCTCTTAACATCAAGAGACTCATGGAAATCGGCTCCTACAGAGGAATTCGTCACAGAAGAGGACTTCCTGTAAGAGGTCAGAAAACTAAGACTAATGCAAGAACTCGCAAAGGTCCGAAGAAGACCGTTGGCAGAAAGAAAAAAGCAACTAAGTAAGAAGGAGGTAGGAAAAAATGGCTAAGACTGTAAAGAAAACAGTTAGAAAAAAGAAAAGAGAACGTAAAAATATTGAAAAAGGCCAGGCACATATCCAATCCACCTTTAACAATACTTTAGTTACTCTTACAGATATGAGCGGAAATGCCCTTTCATGGTCATCCGCAGGTTCCCTTGGATTCAAGGGCTCCAGAAAATCCACACCGTTCGCAGCGCAGATGGCGGCTGAAGAAGCAGCTAAGGGCGCTATGGAACATGGTTTAAAGACGGTAGAAGTTTATGTAAAGGGACCGGGCTCCGGCAGAGAAGCAGCTATTAGAGCACTTCAGACTGCAGGACTTGAAATCACTTTAATCAGAGATATCACACCGATTCCGCATAACGGATGCAGACCGCCGAAGAGAAGAAGAGTCTAGGAAAGGAGGAGTAATTTAAATGGCAAGATATACAGATGCAAACTGCAAATTATGCAGAAGAGAAGGTCAAAAGCTTTTCTTAAAGGGCGAAAGATGCTACAGCAGCAAGTGCGCGATTGAAAAGAGAAATTACGCTCCTGGACAGCATGGTCAGGCAAGAAAGAAAATGTCCGACTATGGTCTTCAGTTAAGAGAAAAGCAAAAAGCTAAGAGATTCTACGGAATGCAGGAAACTCAGTTCAGAAACTTATTCGACAAAGCTGCTAAGAAGCAGGGTAAGACAGGTGAAAACCTCTTAATCTTACTTGAAACAAGACTGGACAATGTTGTATTCAGACTTGGATTCGCAGCTTCCAGAAAAGAAGCAAGACAGCTTGTAACTCACGGTCACTTCACAGTGAACGGCAAGAAGGCTAACATTCCTTCCA
>CABQMM010000356.1 GCA_902465215.1 uncultured Bacillota bacterium | reverse complement strand
GTATCTGTGGCTCGGCGGCAATTCTCCGCTCTTCGGCAAGGAAAAGATGACGACCTTCGAAAGACTGTTCATCGCGGACAAAACCACGCACAAGGAATTTACGAAACCATACTATAAATATATTAAAGAAAAATCTTATTGCGAAAAAATTATAAAGGAGTTCGGACTGAACCCGAGAACCTCCAAGATTTTGAACGGTCATGTGCCGGTAAAAATCAAGGACGGTGAGTCTCCGATTAAAGGCGGCGGATTACTTTATGTAATCGACGGCGGAATTTCCAAAGCATATCAGAAACAGACAGGCATCGCAGGTTATACATTCATCTTTAATTCCCGTTTCATGGCTTTGGCGGAGCATCAGCCGTACAGCCCTCTGCAGCCGGACGGAACGCAGGTGTTCCACTCCCCGGTAATGAAAACCGTTGAAACTATGCCGGAACGCCTTTTAATCATTGATACGGATCAGGGAGCGGACTTCGTAGAGCGAATCAGCGACTTGAATGACTTGGTTGAAGCGTTTAAGGTGGGACGAATCAAAGAAATCTACTAATTTCGGGTATGCCCGGCGATAAAGACAGGAATAATACCATTTAAACATAGAAAACTAACGAAAAACAATTAGTCATACAACGTGCTTTATGCGTGGTAAATTCTCCAGTGTTTCTGTAGAATTTTCTATGGAGGATGGTAAAAAACGAATGTCTGTAGATTTTGGAAAAAGAGTAAAAATAGCTAGAAAGAAGGCCGGATATACGCAAAGTCAGCTTGCAGAGCTTGTAGATGTTTCCGTTAATCACATCTCGGCGATTGAGAGAGGTATTTACGAAACGCGAGTTGATACGCTGAAAAGAATGGCAGACGCACTTGGGACGACGACCGATTATCTCATCTATGGTGAAGAAAATGAGGACGGACCTTTAGCGAGAGCTTTTTTGAAAGCAAATCGGATGAGCGAGGACGATCAAGCATGGATTGCCGACTATATTGAGGCGATTCTCAGCGTGAAGCAGGAACGAAAATAAGAAAAGAAACAAAATAAGTATTGAAACAAAAGCGGCTTCCGAAAGGTTGCTGTTTTTTTGCAGAAAAAAGCAAAAATCGACTCTTTACAAACTTTGTGAAGTAGTGTAGCATTTATATTAGGTAGTTATACCTTATGCTTAAAAAGAAAATTCGGCGGGGGTCGGGATAAGGAGATAAAATGGAGAAGAAAGAGAAAAAAGAGCAGGTAGCTTCGGGAGGCGCAGGTGCGCAGAACACGGAGCTTGTCGCTAAAATGAAAAAAAAGCGGGCGCGGAAATATGCTTTGCTTGCGCTTGTCTGCGTGATTGCGGTTTCAACGATTGTCGGACTCAGCATAGAAAATAAAGATGCGAAACTTGCCGACGGACAGGGGAACACCGTCATCGGAACAGGGGAAGATGTTTATGACAATTTAGACGCTGATAAGAGCGATAATGATGCAGAGGATGCGGATTCCGAAGATAAGTCCGCGGACGGAAAAAAAGAGGATAAAAAAACCGATAAAGACAAGAAAGATACAAAGAAAGCCTCGGATTTGAAGTTTACGGAAGAGGAAAAAAAGAATCTTTCGGCGAAAGATATAAAAGTTGACAATAGCGATGATTTTACCGCATCAAACGGCGGCAACGCGGCACTGAAACCGAAGAATCCGGAGCCTGTAACCGTTACGCTGGAAATTCGCTGTGACACGCTTTCAAATGATATGGACAGATTGGAGAACCCTGCGATTAAGGATTATATACCAAAGGACGGGACAATTCTCGCAAAGACGACCTATAAAGGGACGACGGACAATACGGTTTTCGATGCGCTGAACACGCTTTGCAGAAACAACGATATTCAGCTTGAATTCAGCTATACACCGCTGTATGCTTCCTACTACATTGAAGGAATCAATTATCTCTATGAGTTTGACGGCGGCCCGCAGAGCGGCTGGATGTATAAGGTAAACGAGTGGTTCCCGAACTACGGCTGTTCCTCTTATTATCTCAAGGACGGCGATACGATTGTCTGGTGCTACACCTGCGAAGGACTCGGTACAGATGTCGGCGCCGATGAGTGGATGGGATAAAAGAGGCAGAATCGAAAGGAGTGTGAAGGAATGAGCGATACAGTAAAAAAGAAAATTTCCATCGGTGTGGAGGATTTTA
>CABQMM010000355.1 GCA_902465215.1 uncultured Bacillota bacterium | reverse complement strand
AGTGTTAATAAATAATAGTTAATAATGCCTATATCTTCATGCTTCATGCTCTGATTTCTTTACCTCTTCCCACAACTTGTCCATTTCTGCCAACGACATATCCTCCAAGTTTTTCCCTGCGGCAAGCGCTTCCTTCTCTATATAGCTGAATCTTCTCACGAACTTATTCACAGTATAATTCAAGGCGCTCTCCGGGTCAACACCCAAAAATCTGGCAACATTGACACAGGAAAAAAGCAAATCCCCTAACTCCTCTTCCAACCGCTGCCGCGATGTTGGAGCCTCTTCATACTGCTGCATAAGCTCTGCGCGTTCTTCATCAACTTTCAAGAAAGCTTCCGAAACATCGTCCCAGTCAAAGCCTACATCCGCAGCCCTCTTCTGAACTTTAAATGCCCGCGTCAATGCCGGCAAAGCTTTAGGCACTCTTTCCAAGCGCGAAGTATATGATTCTTCTTGCTTCTCTTTTACCTTGATATTTTCCCATTTTTCAAGCACTTTGTCAATAGATTTTGCACTATTATTTCTCGTTTCCTGCAAAAAAACATGAGGATGCCTGCGAATCATTTTCTCGCACTCTTCGTTTATTACATCTTTAAGGTCAAATTTTTGCGCTTCTTCGGCGAGGTTCGCATGAAAAACAATTTGCAGCAGGACATCCCCGAGTTCTTCGCGGAGATTATCTGCGTCCTTGTTATTGATCGCTTCCACTACCTCGTAAGCCTCTTCCAGCATGCCTTGCCGCAGACTTTCATGCGTCTGCACTCTGTCCCACGGACATTCCACCCGTAAAATGCGAATAATTTCGACGAGTCTTTCGATTGCATCTCTGTCATTTTCAGTACCTTCCGTCAAATGACGGTACTCCTGTCTGATTTCTGTTTTTTCCATCTTCGTTTATCAACCTTTTACTTTATATTACTTTATAAATTTGTCAAGAAGCTTTACCAGTTTATCGCCCTTCGGCAGTCTTGCAATCTCATCCTTGGTGATTGCTTTCACAGCAAAGATCAGTACAACATATACCGCCGCACCGACGCAGACAGCCAGAAGCGTTGACAACAGATTGCTGCTTGTCACGAGGAAAAAGATTTTATAACTTGCAAATGCTGCAATTCCCATGAGAATTGACGCCACCGCGGGTTTCACATAGGTCAGCATATAATCAAACTTGATGTTAATATCCGCTTTCAAATATCTCGCATTCAGGAATGTTGCAATCATATAAGCCGCTATCGTCCCGATTGGGCCGCCGTTTACGTTGACAACCCTCCAGCCAACCAGTACATAGGTGATTATCAGCTTTGCCAGTGAGCCGATTGCCAGATTTCTTACCGGAATTACCTGCCGGTCAACGCCTTGCAGCGCGCCCGTAAGCGTCTGCAAAGCCGACATAAATACGATGCCCACGCACATAATTCTGAGCGTTGGAACCGAAGCTGTCGCTTCTGCAAGCTGGCTCGGATAGAGCATATGCAGAATCGGTTCTGCCAATGCAAACATGCCAACCGCGCACGGGAAGCTGATAATCATCGCGGCGCGCATACCAAGCTTGCTCGTTTCTCTGACATCGTTAAGATTTCCGAGACTGAATCCCGCCGCAATCGCAGGAACTAAACTCATAACAACTGCCTGTGTGAATGCCTGCGGAAGTCCGATAAGAGAATTACAGTATCCCCCGAGCCTTCCCCACAGGACTTTGGATTCTACAAGGCTCCATCCGCTCGCCTGAAGCCGCCGCATGACAACTGCGCTGTCGATGGTCTCCATGAGCGGCAGAATTGAAGCTCCAATCGTAATCGGAACCGCAATAATCAAAAGCCGTTTTACGATTGCTCTCGTACTTTCCAGCCTTTCATGTGAACGGTTTCTCCTTATTTTCGTCCGAATAGACGGTAAATTAAGCAAATAGATTGCGATAATCACAACCAGTCCCGCAACCGCGCCCGCTGTACAGCCAAAGGTTGCCCCAGCATTGGTCGCCTCCAGTCCGGTTGGAATCAGATAATATGCAAGCGCCAGTCCGACAATCACGCGGAAAAGCTGCTCGAAAAACTGCGACAATGCCGTCGGGTTCATATTCTGGCGTCCCTGAAAATATCCTCTGTACGCTGACATCACGGGTACGAAGAACAGTGACGGTGCGATTGCCTGCAGGGACAAGCTCGTTCCCGG
>CABQMM010000354.1 GCA_902465215.1 uncultured Bacillota bacterium | reverse complement strand
TAAGAAGGCAAAACTCGACCCGGCGCTCATTGCCAACCCTGCCATTTCGTCGATTTCGGACGCTGTGGCGCTCAGCATCTACTTCGCGATGGCAAGCCTGTTCTTAGGACTGTAGTCAAATCATATAGAGCCATTAAGCTTACCGGGCTGCCGAAACAGGATGCCGGCAGTTTAATGGCTTTTTCGTTGGGCGAGGGCAGCGCGGCGGCGCTTTTTGCGGCGCTGCGGCCGGGCAGTGTCGAATGAACGGCCGGCATGCGTGCCTCCCCGTGCGCGGTGTCGAAATTTGTCGAATGTGTCGGTGGGCGGTTTGGGCACGGTGTCGAAATTTGTCGAAAATGTATAAATACACTCCAAATCGCATTATATCATCACTTGGCGTGTAAAAAATTACAGATAAAGGAAATGGGAGGACTCAAGTTTCAACAGATAAAAACAGAGCTTCAAATTGAGACTCTAAAAATGTTGAAATTTCAATGCGCCTGAAAAATTACAAAATTTACCTGATGCATAATGATGCAGCTGGAAAAGTAAAAAAGGAAGAAAATGTGAAAAAATACATTCCATTGCCTTATATTTTTCATTTTGGAATGTATTTATACATTTTAGAAATTTTGGAGAGCGCGGAGGGGTGTAGAGGGAGCGCGGAGAGGTGTAGAGAGAGCGCGGAAAGACAAGGAAACACAAAAAAGTAAGGGGGAGAAGAAAGGAAACCGTAAGCAAGACAGGAAAGTAAGCACTGGCAAGAAGGGATAAGGAGAAATTATAATGGCAGAAAATACAAAAGGGATCATTGAAAAAACGCAGATAGAAAATGCGGAGAATACAAATGCAGAGCTTGCAAGTGAGGTGACAATGGGACCTATGCAGACAAAGAAACTCGCTTTGCTGGGGTTTGGGAATGCCGGCAAAGCTTTTGCGAAGCTTTTGATGGAGAAGCACGAGCAGATAAAAGAAAAATACGGATATAATGTAGTCGTTACAGCAATCGCCACAGGTACGCGCGGCAATCTGGCAGTGCCGACGAGTGCTGAGGCAATTGACCTTGCAGCAGCGATTGAGGACATAGAAACACTCGGAAAGTTTTCGGCGAGGCTTCCGCTGACAGACTTAACGGCCGTGCAAATCGCAGAACAGGCGGACTACGATGTTCTGGTTGAAATGACACCGCTGAATATTTTCACGGGCGAGCCTGCAATCACGCATATTGAGACGGCTTTTGCGCGGGGCAGGGATGTGATAACTGCGAACAAAGGACCGATTGCGTGGAAATTCGCAGCGCTTCGTGAGATGGCGGCGCAAAACGGATGTCGATTCTTTTACGAAACGACGGTCATGGACGGCACACCGGTCTTTAATTTTGTGGAGAAAACGCTGCAAATGGCTGAAGTTACAGAGGTTTCGGGGATTTTGAACAGCACAACAAATTACATCCTTGAGGAAATGGCGGCGGGCAAAGAATACGACGAAATCATTCGCAAAGGTCAGGAAATCGGTTTCATCGAGGCGGACCCGGCGATGGATATTGAGGGCTATGACGCGGCAGCAAAAATTACAGCCCTCCTAAATGTGTTGATGGATGCCGGAATTACACCGGACAAAGTGGAGCGCAAAGGCATTGAGGACATCACGTTGTCCGATATCGAAGCGGCGCAGAGCAAAGACTGTGTAATCAAGCTTATTTGCAAAGGAAGCCGCAGTGCAGACGGAACCGTCAAAGCAAGCGTTATGCCACAGGAAATTCCGCTCACGGATATGCTTGCTTCCGTCAACAGCACGACCTCCGTCGTATCGATTACAACTGATTTAATGAAAAAGATTTCGATTGTTGAACATGAACCGGAAATTGAGCAGACGGCGTACGGGATTTTCGGCGATCTGCTTCGTGTGCTGAGTGAATAACATAGAGCAGGTTGGCTTGTTTCGCGTGCTGAGTGAATAATAGGAATTGAGTCGCCCTGTGCTTCAAACGAATAAGCTGAATCAGCGCATTTCATCTGCTGAGGGAGGACTATGAAACAGCTCGCTCCAGCGGTTGGACGAATGAAAATGAGAGGTTTTTGAAATGACAAGTATTATTACGGAAAAAACTGTCCAAAATATAATCGGAAGGCGGAAAAGGGAAATACATAAGGGCGACTGCGGGCGGATTCTGATAGCCGCAGGCTCGCCGGG
>CABQMM010000353.1 GCA_902465215.1 uncultured Bacillota bacterium | reverse complement strand
ATTTGCGAAGCTCGAAAACGGCGGAAGCCAGGGCAAGAAGAACAAAGAAAGAATGCAGCAGCGTTCTCTTGAAAAACAGGCAAAACCGAAGAAACACAATAAACCAAAGCCTGTAGTTGAGGAGGAGGATGACATTTTGGAAGAACTTCCGACAGGAACAGTAGCCGTAACGGCGCCAATCACGGTAGCAGGATTTTGCGAACAGGTAATCATGGCACTTATGAAAATGGGTATCATGGCAAACATCAACCAGAATATCGACGAAGATACCATTATGATTCTGGCAGACGATTTAGGAATCAAAGTTGTTGTAAGCAAAGTGGAGGAAGAAGAGGAAGAAGAAGGTCTGGAGCTTTTTGAGGATAAGGAAGAAGATCTGAAGCCTCGTGCACCGATTATCACGGTTATGGGTCACGTTGACCACGGTAAGACATCCCTTCTTGACGCAATCAGAAAGACAAACGTAACCGCTTCCGAATCGGGCGGAATCACGCAGCACATCGGTGCATCCGAAGTCATGATCAACGGACAGAAAATCGTGTTCCTCGATACGCCGGGTCACGAAGCCTTCACGGCAATGCGTGCCCGCGGAGCACATATTACAGATATTGCAGTACTCGTTGTTGCAGCAGACGACGGCGTTATGCCGCAGACCATCGAGTCCATCAGCCATGCGAAGGCAGCAGGCGTTCCGGTTATCGTAGCAATCAACAAAATCGATAAGCCGGGTGCAAATCCTGACAGAGTAAAACAGGAACTTACGGAGCACGGAATCCTTGTGGAAGACTGGGGCGGCGATGTCATTTCCGTACCGGTATCCGCAAAAACAGGCGAAGGCATCGTAAACCTTCTTGAAATGATTCTGCTTCAGGCAGAAGTGCTTGAACTCAGAGCAAATCCGAACAGACTTGCGATGGGTTCGGTTATCGAAGCAAGACTTGACAAGAACAAAGGTCCGGTTGCAACCCTCCTTGTAACAAATGGAACGCTCAAGACGGGAATGAGCGTGGTAGCAGGAACCTGCGCCGGCAGAATCAGACTTATGACGGACTTCAAGGGCAAAGAAATCAAGAAAGCAGGACCTGCGACAGCGGTTGAAATCCTCGGTCTTTCCGACGTACCGGAAGCCGGAGACGAATTCAATGCGGTTAAGCAGGATAAGATTGCGAAGGAAATCGCAGACAACCGGAAGCAGAAACTCAGAGAAGAAATTCTCGCAAGAAACGCAAGCACGACGCTGGAACAGCTCTTCAGCCAGATTCAGGAAGGCGAGGTCAAGGACCTCAACCTCATCATCAAGGGCGATGTACAGGGCTCCATCGGTGCAATCGTTGCTTCGCTTGAAAAACTCAATAACGAAAATGTAAGAGTCAG
Source organism: uncultured Bacillota bacterium (assembly GCA_902465215.1). Lineage (GTDB taxonomy): Bacteria > Bacillota > Clostridia > Peptostreptococcales > Anaerovoracaceae > CAG-238. The sequence goes on along the minus strand of CABQMM010000353.1, from coordinate 813 downwards.
AATCATTCATACCGGCGTTGGTACGGTTACGGAATCCGATGTAATGCTTGCAGGAACGACAGGCTCCATCATCATCGGCTTCAATGTAAGACCGACGACTGCGGTTCAGACTTTTGCGGATAGAGAAAATATCCAGATCAGACTTTACAGAGTCATCTACGACATCTTAAACGATGTGGAAGACGCGATGAAGGGTATGCTTGACCCTGAATTTAAGGAAGAAGTTCTGGGCAAAGTAGAAGTAAGAGAAACATTCAAAGTTCCGAATGTCGGCATCATTGCAGGTGCTTATGTTCAGGAAGGCAAGGTTATCCGTAATGCGGAAGTTCGTCTTGTGCGTGACGGCATCGTAATCCACGAAGGAACGATTTCCTCGCTTAAGAGATACAAGGACGACGCAAAGGAAGTCAACCAGGGCTATGAATGCGGTATCGGAATCGAAAACTACAACGACATCAAGGAAGGCGACATCATCGAATGCTTCCACATGGTTGAGGTAGAAAGGAAATAAAAATGGGCAAAGGCTACAGACAGGGCAGACTCGGAGAGGAAATCCGCAGAATCATCAGTGAGCTTTTGATCAGCGGAATCAAAGATCCGAGAGTTGCTGAGCATATGATCAGCATATCCGGCGTTTCGGTGACGAGCGACGGAAGCTATGCGACCTGTTATGTGTCTGTGCTGAATTTCAGCAAGGACGAAGAAGAAAAAAAGACCGAAGAAAACGACATTTTGGCGGGTCTTAACAGCGCAAAGGGTGTGATGAAGAAAGAAATTTCGCGTCAGGTGAAAGTTCGTCACATCCCGGAGCTG
>CABQMM010000352.1 GCA_902465215.1 uncultured Bacillota bacterium | reverse complement strand
CGCACAGGCGCTGAGTTCCACAAAATCCACATCGGTGATCTTTTCGTCCTCCAGCCGGGAGATCCAGTTGACCAGTCGGCCGGGAACACCGCAGTACGCCATTTCCGCATATTCATTGATGCAGATCTGCGGGATTTCCGGCATCCCTGCTGTCCCATTTTTTTCATTGTATGTATCCCAGTCTGTCTCAGCCCAAATTTTACGGAAGTCACGCATATGTTCGGCTAGACCATATTCCGGTGAAAGGCAATTGGTCTCCAACTCATGCCAAGTAATAATGTCCGGTATGCAGTTGTTGTTCGCACAGTACTGAATATATCCTTCCATGCTCTGTCCAGCACTAAACTGAGCACCGTATGCGCAAGAGTTGGGGCCTGCAAGCGTTGCATTGGGATCGGCGTCCTTGATAGCGTTATAGTACTTTTCCCATGCTTCATAGAAATTTCCGCCAGCTGGAGTGCCTTCATTGATCGGGATGTAGACGATTGCCTGATCAATATCGATTTTTCCAAAATTGTCTTTCGAGCTGTCCGGCGTTCCGTGTTCCTGCTTCCATGCGTTTTTCCACGCAACGACTGCCGGGCAGATGTAGTTTTTCAGATCATTGCAATACTGCTCGATGGTTGCGGTCACGCCGAACACACCGTAGTAGTTGCTGTTGTACATCATGACCTGCTGGCCGCCACTCTCCAAAAACGTCTTTGCAACGTCCAGCGCATCGCCATACGGATGCTCCGTACCGACCGCGCCCTTCGTGCAGAGAATTTTCGATTTGAGCGGAACAATGGTGTTCGTAGTCGGAACATCCTCACTGCTGACACCGTACAGGAAACCTGCGGCGCCGTGGATGATCTCGCCGGTGTTATTCGCCGGGTCAAGATCGACACTTAGCGTTGCGTCAGCCGCAGCGGCGCTCGCGCTCGGCGTGATACCGGCGAAAACACCGAGCAGCAGCACGAGCGTCAGCAGCAAACTGACTGCCTTTTTCATTTGCATGGTTCATTTTCCTCCTTATAATTTTGGATGTTATCATTGTCGCATATCCACTAAAAATCAGCCATGGGAGAAAAATAAGAATGGTTGAATTCCTTAACAGGAAATATCTTCCGGTGTCTCGCTGAACAGCACATTAAAAAATTCATCCTTTCTTATTTATTTTTCTCCACAACCGCTGCGGCATGGTGTAAAATATTAAAAAAGGATGGCAGAGATATACGACGGAGGCTTGGCTATGCGGCACTTGATTCACTTGATTTGCAGAAAGCGATTGAAAACCTCAATCTGCATCCTATTTGCGCTGGTGGCCCTGATTCCGCTCGTCACCATCGTTGTCAGTACCTATTACAGTGACCGCCGTCAGATCATCGAGAACCGCGACCAGCTTGCGAGGCTTGATCTGACCCATGTCACACAGGAGCTGGATTCCGAAATTGGAAGCTATGAAAACATTTTGTACCAGCTCTATACTGATAGCGAACTTGCCGAAAAAATTCGTCAGTTAAATAACGATGAAGCGTCGGCTGTTGCGAGGAATCAGATCAGGAGAGAGCTAAGAAGCGTGTTTTGGCTTCGGGACGATATTATCGCCATCACCGTAATTGCAAAAAATAATGAGCAGGTCTTTTATGACCGCCTGTCTACCTCATTGCAAACAAATCCTTGTATTCACAATTTTGACCTGACAGACGATGAATTGTTTGCGGCTCTGTCCGCGGCAAAAGGTTATACGATCTATCCTGTGCGCTTTGCAACGCATTTTGCAAACAGCGATTACTATCTATTTTATATTGGACACAAGGGACTGAATGAAAAAGCGATCACCCAGACTGATGCTGTTTTTCTGATGAGCGTCGATGTGGATCTGATACGCACAGCGCTGAAAGCAAGCAGTTTTTCCAACGAAGAATACTACTCCTTCATAATTGACCAGTCCGGTCATGTGGTTTTCCATCCGGATCTTTCCTGCATTGGAGAGTTTGCTGGAACATCCACTTCCGACCTGCAATCGTATATTACGCGCAGCACAGTTATAGGTGGAAAGAATCTGGTCTATTATACGCAGAACAGTGCGCAAACCGGATGGACTGTCATCAGTGTGCTTGACTGCGCACCGTTTACCGCAGCGATCGACCAGAGACTTTTGATCAGCCTGAGCATTTCCGCCCTGTCATTTCTGATTGCATTTGCCTTTGT
>CABQMM010000351.1 GCA_902465215.1 uncultured Bacillota bacterium | reverse complement strand
GATTGTAGCCCTCGCAGGTGTTTGTGCGGAGCGTTCGGGCGTTATCAACCTCGCGCTTGAAGGTATTATGATCTTCGGCGCATTCATGGGCGTTGTGTTTATCCGTATGTTTCAGGGACTGGGTTTCACAGCGGACCAGGGTCAGCTCGTTATGATTTTGGCGATGCTTCTGACGGGTATCTGCGGGATTGCATTTTCAATGCTTTTGGCATTTTCGGCAATTAACCTGCGCGCGGACCAAACCATCGGCGGTACGGCGCTTAATATGCTGGCGCCTGCTGTGGTTCTCTTCTTCATTTACATGATTGCACAGCAAAACACACTTGGCATGGTAAACGGAAGTGCAGCCGGCTGGTTTATGATTCGTCCTTCCACCTTCGGACTGCCGAAGGATTACAGCTGGGGCGCATTCATCGATTTGTTCATCAACAAAGTTTATCCGAGCACCTATGTGTGCCTGCTTATCTTTGTAGGAGTTTCGATTTTCCTGTATAAGACCAAAACAGGACTCAGACTTCGTTCCTGCGGTGAAAACCCACAGGCGGCGGACTCTCTTGGAATTAATGTATTTAAGATGAGATACCTCGGAGTTGGTTTATCCGGTTTCCTCGCAGGCGTGGGCGGATTTACCTATTCCATGACGACGGCAAACTGCACTTCGACAGGAGAAGTTGCAGGCTATGGCTTCCTCGCGCTGGCAGTTATGATTTTCGGTAACTGGACACCGCTGAACATCGCTTTAGGAAGCTTGCTGTTCGGTTTATTCAAATGTATTGCGGCGATTTACACATCGCTGGATATAAACGGAGACGGCGTGTATATGCTTGCGGAAATCGGCATCAGCCCATATGTTTATCGTATGCTTCCGTATGTAATTACACTGATCGTTCTCGCATTTACCTCGAAGAGTTCCAGAGTGCCGAAGGCAGAAGGAATTCCGTATGATAAAGGACAGAGATGAGTTTTTTACCGATTAGCCGAAAGGGAATGGAGCAGCGCGGGTGGAGCGAGGTTGACTTCGTGCTTGTCACGGGGGACGCTTATGTGGATCACCACTCGTTTGGCACTGCCATTATAGGCAGGCTCCTCGAACAATATGGATATAAGGTCGCAATTTTACCTCAGCCGAATTACAAGTCGGCTGAGGATTTTCGCGTATTTGGAAAGCCGCGTCTGGGCTTTCTGATTAACAGTGGTGTGGTCGATTCCATGGTCAACAACTACTCGGTGTTCAAACACAGGCGGAAAACCGACGAATATGCACCGGGCGGAAAAGCGGGAAAGCGTCCCGACCGCGCGGTCATCGTTTATGCAAACCGCGCGAAAGAAGCCTACAAGGATGTACCTGTCATCATCGGCGGACTGGAAGCCAGCCTCAGGCGATTGGGACATTATGACTACTGGAGCGACAAGGTGCGCCGCTCGATTCTGCTGGATTCCAAAGCAGATCTTCTGATTTACGGAATGGGCGAGCGGGCGATTATCGAAATTGCAGAGGCGCTCGACAGTGGAATTGAAGCGCGGGACATTACATGGGTGCGAGGAACCTGTTACCGTGCAAAGAACCTTGAAAAACCGGGGATGGAGGACGTGGTTCTTCTTCCGTCCTTTGATGAAATAGCAAATGATAAAAAAGCCTATGCGAAGAGTTTTGCGGTGCAGTACGGAAGCCACGACGCAGTTTCCGCGCAGACGCTTGCGGAAAAGTACAGCGATACGGTTTATGTCGTGCAGAATCCGCCGCAGCCGCCGCTCGAAAGACAGGAGCTTGATGACATTTACGGCCTGCCTTTTGAAAACGAATGGCATCCAAGCTACGATGCGCAGGGCGGCATTCCGGCATTTAAAGAAATTAAGTTCAGCATTGTAAGCTCGCGGGGCTGTTTCGGAGGCTGCAGCTTTTGCGCCTTGACCTACCATCAGGGAAGACAGGTCAGAAGCCGAAGCAAGGAATCCATTGTGCGCGAAGCAAAGGCTTTGACAAGAAAAAAAGATTTCAAAGGATATATCCACGATGTGGGTGGGCCGACGGCGAATTTCCGCTTTCCGGCATGTGAAAAACAGCTCACAAAAGGTGTCTGTACGCATAAGGATTGTCTGTATCCAGGCGTGTGCGGGAACATGAAGGTGGACCACAGCGACTATCTGGATGTTTTGCGGGCAGTTCGCAGCATAGCGGGCGTGAAAAAGGTCTTTA
>CABQMM010000350.1 GCA_902465215.1 uncultured Bacillota bacterium | reverse complement strand
TTCGCCATCACAGGCCCCATGAGTTTTCCCATGTTCTGCATGCCGCCTTCAATACCTAATTCAGACGCGGTTCCTTCGATGATTTCACGAATCTTCTCGTCGGAAAGCTGTTCCGGCAGGTATCTTTTCAGTATTTCAATCTCTGATTTATAGGAATCGATTAAATCGATTCTTCCGGCTTTTTCAAAATCAGCGAGGGCATCTTTTCTCATTTTAACCTGTTTCGATAAAATTGCTGCAATGCCGTCATCATCCAGTTCTTCACGGTGGTCAACCTCGTATTGCTTGATTGCCGCGCGCGCAAAACTGATTGTGTTTTTGGCGATTTCGTCGTGCGCTTTCATAGCTTCCTTAAAATCAGCCATCAACTTTTCTTTTATTGCCATTTTTATTCACCTCGATTCACGAAGCCTCTAAGGGTCGTATCTCAGGTAAGAAATGACTGCGAATGTATTAGTATTTCTTAGCCTTTTTTCTAGCGGCTTCAGATTTTTTCTTTCTCTTTACGCTTGGTTTTTCGTAATGTTCTCTTTTTCTGAGTTCGCTCATAACGCCGTCTCTGGCGCAGGATCTCTTGAATCTCTTAAGAGCGGATTCCAAACTTTCGTTTTCTCTTACGATAACTTGTGCCATATTCCAATTCACCTCCTGACTTACATGAAATAATTAAGCCGAAAGCAGCCCGGCTGCCTATAACGAAAGTATTATACACTTTTTTCGTCGTTTTCGCAAGGATTTTTATGAAAAAAATGCAATAAATCAAAAGCTCTGCACATAAAATGAAAAATAGCATACGCGCAAGGAGCAGGGAAGTAGGTGGAAGCACGATGAGATTGCTTGCTGAGATGGAATATGACTTGGACTTTCGCAGGATACGCGTGACGGCAGTCGAAAATTATGTGATAGTGGAAAGCTTCAAAGAAATTACCATGATTACGCAGACAGCGGTTACGGTAAAAAATGACCGAAGGTATGTGACGGTCGTGGGGGAAAATTTTGTGCTGAGGGAGATAAGCGAAGGGAGAATGGTCGTTGAGGGAACGCTGCAAAGAATTGAATTTTTATAGGTGCCGCCTGCAGCTTCGGATTGAAGGCTTCAAAGCAGACAAGCTGCTTAACATGGCTTTTCGCAAAGGAATCTTCATGCGCCGGATCTGTGTGCTTTCGGAGACGGAAATCACCGTATGGATTGCAGCAGGCGATTTAAAGAAGCTGAAGAAACTCGCAAAATCCCTCTATAAAATTACGGTTTTGCAGGAAAAGGGGCCGGAATGCGGGCTGAAAAAAATCCGCAGACAGCCTTTCGTGCTGCTGGGAATTGCGCTGGCGGTGGCGGTCATTTTCGCGCGCTCGCTTCTCATCAGCACCGTCATCGTCGACGGCTACAAGGCGATTCCCGAGGAAAGCCTGCGAAAATGTCTGTCCGAGTCCGGAATTTACGAGGGAGCATGGAGACCTGACATCGAGTGGGAAAAGGCGCGGAAAACGCTTTATGATACCTTCCCGGAGATTACATGGGTGAAGCTCGTTTACGACGGAACGGCGGTGTATCTGGACATTTCGGAAACCGACGATTTAAGGGATACGAGCAGGACGGATGCAGACGGCGATGCAGAAGATACGGACGATGCGGAAGACACAGGAAAGAAAATCACCTATACCGATTTGGTCGCCGAAAAATCCGGCTATGTGGAGAGCGTGCAGCCGCTTTGGGGCGAGGCGCGGGTGGAAGCAGGCGATTATGTGAAAAAGGGGCAGGTTTTAATCGGAGGCTGCATTCCGATTGAGCCGACGACTTTTGAAGAGGGTGATGCGAAGGAATACTATGTGAAGGCGCAGGGCGAAGTCTGGGCGAGGGTTCCGTATCGCTTGAATTTTGCACAGGAACGGTATAAGGAAAACGCCCGCAGTCTGCAGGATGAGAACGCAGAAGAGTTCGCAGAAGAAAACGCGAAGGGCGGAGAAAACGAGAAAATTATCATCGAAAACAAGACGGAGCGTACGCCGGAAGAGATAAAAGCCAAGGCGGAGCAGCAAATCCGGCTCTGGGCGAAAGAAAATCTTCCGGAAAATGCAGAAATTTTAAATAAAAGTTTGAATTTTACGCCAAAAGAAAATATAATAGAAATAGGTGTGACTTTGGAAGTCCGCCGCGAAATAACCAAAGAACAGGAGACAGTAGTTGGACAGGAAAATTCAGATCACAGAGGAGATTGACAGACGC
>CABQMM010000349.1 GCA_902465215.1 uncultured Bacillota bacterium | reverse complement strand
AGGCGGAACTCTCAGCGGCGTTGGAAAATACTTAAAAGAAAAGAATCCGGAAATAAAAATAATTGGTGTTGAGCCGGCAGGTTCACCCTTAATCAGTCAAGGTCACGCAGGCCCGCATGACCTTCAGGGAATTGGTGCAAACTTTATTCCTGAAAACCTGGACAGAAATATCTTTGATGAAATCATAACCGTGGCAAACGAAGAAGCGTACGAGATGGGGCGCCTGATGGCAAGAGCGGAAGGTGTACTTGTCGGTATCAGCGCAGGAGCGGCGCTTCAGGCAGCGATCAAAGTCGGAAGCAGAGCGGAAAACAAAGGAAAGAACGTTGTTGCGTTGCTGCCTGATACAGGGGAAAGATACCTGTCGACCAAGATGTTTACAGAAGCGTAAAAGATATTTTGTGAAGAACGTGCAAAAAAAGAGCGAGATTCAGTCCAAAGCTGTCTCTCGCTTTTTGATTAGCGCAATATCGCACCCGGTCCGCGGTCAAAGTAAATACTTTTATTTGTCGTGCTCAGCGGAATTGCATAGCAAAGTTTCACATTATCTCCAAGTAATCCTAATTTAACGGCAGCTCTTCCTGCGGAGTACATTACGCGGTTATCAATGCGGTGATCCGCAGCAACGGATACGGCAGAGCCGACTGCAATTCCAAGATCTGTTACATTGAAAATGCAAGGGCAGCCGTGTTTTTTATTTTCTCCGCAGTTTTTGAATCCGCACATACCGCAGTTGTTCAATCCAAAATATGTGTCATAGCAGCCGATTAAAACCACACAAGTGCTGCTGTCGATGTTACCGGAATCTCGAACCATGAAGGCTTCATCGTATTCTGTTCCAAGTTCGAAAAGAGTGTCTCTCAGTTTGTCTTTTTCAGCTCCTGAAACAATTGCGGTTGCAATCGTATCTTTGCCGCTTCCCTTCGGAGCAGTTTTTGCAGCTGCAGCCATCAGGTCAGCTACCATAAAAATTGCATCTTTTTCTGCATTTTCGACGGCAGGGGCTCTTGCTGTTTTCTCCCAATTGTGGCATAATAACCGCATGGCAGTAATTATGTTTTCTATAATATTGCCGGAGAAAGGACACAGGAGATATGAGATTTATTCGTTCAAAAAATTATGTAAACGCTATGGAATACTGGAAAGGAAGAACCGACAGCGATACCGATTACGATGCTTTTCGCTGGCACCAGTGGGTACAGCCGCTGGATCTGAGCGAGAGCGAAGAAAAGCTGAAACCGTTTGAGGGAAAACTCGGCTTTGCATTTATCGGGTTTTGCAGTGAACAGGGTGTAAAGAGAAATAAAGGAAGAGTCGGGACGGCGCTTGCCCCGGATTTTATACGCGGACAGATGTCGAATCTGCCGTGCGCATTTTCACAGGAAGTCAAAATTTTTGACGCGGGAAATATTCTTTGTGATAATATATCAATGGAAGAAGGGCAGAAGCAGCTTGGACATGCGGTTGAAAAAATACTAAGCCTGAATCTGTTTCCGATTGTACTGGGCGGAGGCCATGAGACGACTTTCGGACATTTTTTAGGAGAATACCAGAGCCTTCGCGGAGGCAGCATTACGCAGCCGGAAAGAAAGGCGAATATGGGAATTGTGAACTTTGACGCGCATTTTGATTTGAGGCCGTATAAAAACGGAAGCTCGTCGGGCTCGATGTTCCGCCAGATTGCCGATATTTGCAGGGAGGACGGCGAAGAGTATCACTATCTGCCGCTCGGAATCCAGCAGCACAGCAACACGGTGCAGCTTTTTAAGGTAGCAAAAGCACTCGGCGTGGAATATATATTAGCAAAAGAATTTCAGACTTCAGGGTATGCAAGTATTTTGGAAAGAGTCGATATGTTCATGAGCGACTGTGAGAATGCCTATATCACAATCTGCACGGATGTATTTTCTTCAGCGTTCGCGCCGGGAGTCAGCGCAACGCAGTCACTGGGGCTTGACCCGGAGGTCGTGCTTCCCGTTATCAAGCATATTTTGCGGACGCGAAAGGTAAAAGGCTTCGATATTTGTGAGATTTCACCGAGATTCGACCAAGATAATACGACAGCAAACTTGGGTGCGGTGATTATTTTTGCCGTTGTCTGCACGCTTTGCAAAATGGACGGACTCGACATTGATTTGGACGACATCAGCTGGATGTAGTAAGGAGAAGTTATGAAAAAGGAACCGATTTTAGTTATTATGGCGGCAGGAATGGGCAGCCGGTTCGGA
>CABQMM010000348.1 GCA_902465215.1 uncultured Bacillota bacterium | reverse complement strand
GGGAAAAACCAATTCTCTCTGAAGGAACGGATTCACTTAGAGGAAAGCGAAAAGCCCCTGCTCCGCGCAGAGGAGATTTGGGGCGAGGTGCGCCTTTCCGAAGCACGCACCGCCACAGATGCCGTAGAAGCCGATGGCGTTCTGACCGTCAGCCTGCTGTATCACTGCGAGAATGACGAAACACCGCTCTGTATGCTGGAACGCGGGATTCCCTTCGGGCAAATGATGGAGCTGCGTGGCGTGGCTGAGGGCGATGCTGCCGCGGTGCAACTGCGTCTGGATGATCTGGATTTTCAGATGCTTTCCGAGCAGGAGGGCGAGCTGCGTGCCGCCGTCACCATGGAAGCCGTTGTCCTGCGAGACGAAACGGCGGAGGATATCACGCCGGAAGAGGAAGCAGCCCCCTCCCCCATGGCAGGTGCGGTGATTTATATGGTACAGCCGGGGGATACGCTCTGGAAAATTGCCAAGCGCTACCGCACAACGGTGGAGGATATCCTTGCGGTCAATGAAATCGAAAACCCCGATCTCATTTATCCCGGGCAGAAGCTGCTCATCATCAAACAGATTCATTAAAAAAATCGGGCTTGTTGTCTGTATTTTGCAGACAGCAGGCCTTTTTTCTTGCAGAAAAGCATTCTTTTGCCTTATGGTATAAAAAAACTATTTTTTCAGAAATGAAACCTTTTTCGACTTTTCGGGATATATAAGAGTGTAAGGCGCTTTACAAATCCTTTTACACTTACAAAAGAAAGTAGGTTTGAAATGGCAGAGGAAGAAAAGCTGCTCATGCGGCTCAAAAATGGAAAAAGAAATGCAATCGACGAAGCAATCGCGGTCTATACCCCCTATCTCAGCACGGTTCTTTATAATATGCTCGGGAACCGACTGCCGAAGGAGGATATCGAGGAAATCCTATCAGATGTGTTTGTAACGCTCTGGAAGAACGCAGATACCATTGATTTGGAAAAGGGCACGCTGCGTGCCTACCTCGCCGCGGTTGCCCGAAACTTCGCATTAAAGAAATTAAATAAGCAGAGAGACTACACCAGCCTTGACGAAATTGAGCTTCCCGATGAAGCCCCAATTCCGGAGGAGAATACGACGGAGAGTGTTGTCTGGGATGCCGTTATGAGCTTAGGGGAACCGGATAATGAAATCTTTGTGCGTTATTATATATTCGGTGAAAAAATCCGAGAAATCGCAAAGGCGACCGGCGTAAACCCATCTACCGTAAAAACCAAGCTTTCCAGAGGAAAACGAAAACTGAAAGAAATTTTATTACATGCGGAGGGACTGTTATGAAGCAAAAAAACGACTTGTTTGAAGAATTAAATATCAATCCAAAGAACAGGGATGTTTGCAGTCCGTTTGCCGTTGATATACAGGCAATCAAACGGAACGTCAACCAAACACTCGATTCCGCATATACAGAAAGGAAGACTGTCATTATGAAATCCAAAAAGAAAACAGCATGTATCGCCCTTGCCGCAACTCTGGCACTGAGTGTGACGGCGTTTGCCGCAAACGGAATAGTCTCCAACTGGTTCAGCTCCTCCTCTGCCATTGCGGATTATAAAACCCTGCCGACGGCACAGCAGGTGAAGAATGACATCGGCTATATCCCCATTCTGATTGACAGCTTTGCAAACGGCTATACCTTCAAAGACGGGAATATCATCAACAACAATTTGGAGGATGAAAACGGCAATTCCATCGAAAAATTCAAATCCGTTTCCTTTGACTATGAAAAGGACGGCGACATTGTTATCTTTGCACAGGATAAATACAATTCTCAGGCGGAATTGCAGGGCAGTGTCGCAAAAACTGTCGGGGATACCGATATTTACTACTACAGCTACACAAATAAGGTTGTTCCTGCCGATTATGAACTGACGGATGCAGATAAAGCTGCCAAAGCAAACGGCGATCTGGTATTCAGCTATGGCTCTGCGGCAGTGGAACTGAACGAGATACAGAGTGCTACCTTCGTAAAGGACGGCATGCAGTATCAGTTATTGCAGATTAACGGCAAACTGAGCGGAGATGAACTTGTAAAAATGGCGGAAGAACTTGTAGCTTAAGTCGAAAACGGGGCTTGTACAAAAAGAAGCGGTGAAACGAGGGAGTGTTTCACCGCTTCTTTTATTCTGAAAAGGAGGACCTTGTCTTTTTCCCACTCATCTCCGCAAGCATAGCGCCGCCTAAGATGCATCCCACGCCCAGAAGCC
>CABQMM010000347.1 GCA_902465215.1 uncultured Bacillota bacterium | reverse complement strand
GTTCTGCCTTTTCTGAAATCACTAGCATAAATCATTTTTTATCTCTCCATTCTTTTTAAAATTTCGTGCATTTTCTTTATTTTCAGAGCTTTTTCGTCTCTTTTTTAACCTAACTCTTTCTATTATACCAAAAGATATGCGAATTGCCAAGTACCCTTTATCCCAGAATACTGCCTGCACCGATTGCTTCGCCGATAATTTCGTAAACATCCTTCATCATCAGTGAAAATCTCATCTCAGCTTCCAGATACTGCGCAGCAAGCGGATCCTTTGCCATAATCGCATAGAGCTGCTGAATCACAGCCATATCTTCGGGACCTGCAGTCTCTCCCATCATCTGTTTGGTCTGAAATTCCAGCTGCTTGGTCTGGAACTCCTTAATCATTTTGGATAATTCTTCGTTTGCATCCACCTGCTTTTTCAGCGCATCATACTGTTTAAATTCTTCGGAAGCTTTAATCGCCTGCGCTAATCCGTGAGCCTGATCATATACATTCATAGTCTTACCTCCAAACTTTTAAACTTCAAGGAAAATCGGCAGGATAATCGGAGTACGCTTCGTGGTCTCATATATATAAGAGCTCAAAGCGTCTCTTACCTGTGATTTCATCGCGTTCCAGTCTTTAATCCTCTTATTCTGGCACTTGTCCAAAGCCTGTATCGCGACCTTCCTTGCCTCTTCCATCAGCATTTCGTTTTCTCTGACATAAACAAAGCCTCTGGATATAATGTCCGGTCCGGAAACAACCATATGGCTTTCTTTTTCAATGGCCGCCACTACGATAATCAGTCCGGATTCCGACAGCATCTTTCTGTCTCTTAAAACGATATTTCCAACATCACCGACTCCGAGTCCGTCAACAAGAATCGCATCGGCTTCTACCATTCCGTTTTCTTTAATCGCCCGGCGTCTGTTTACATTGAGAATATCTCCGTTTTCAAGAACAAAGATATTATCCTTGTTCATTCCAAGACTTTCGGCAAGTCTTGCATGTGCAATCAGATGTCTGTATTCGCCGTGTACCGGCATGAAGAATTTCGGCTTAATCAGCGAGTGAATCAGTTTCAGTTCTTCCTGACAGGCGTGTCCCGAAACGTGGATATCGGCAATGTCCGAATAGATGACTTCCGCGCCCTTTTCAAAGAGCTTGTTCACGACATTGGAAACCGTCTTTTCATTTCCCGGAACCGGCGTTGACGACAGGATTACCATATCGCCTTTTTTCAGCTTCACAGACTTGTGCTCGCCGGAAGCAATTCTTGAAAGGGCTGACATTGGCTCTCCCTGGCTTCCTGTCGTTATGATAACCAGCTTATCATCCGGAATGTTGCGCGTCATTTTCAAATCAACCAGCGTGCCCGGTGGTATATCCAGATAGCCGAGCTCAATCGCAAGCGCAACAACATTTTCCATGCTCCTGCCGGAAACCGCAACCTTCCTGCCGAATTTCACTGCATTTTCAATAATTTTCTGTACTCTGTGCACATTCGACGAGAATGTTGCAATGATGATACGGGTTTTCGCATTTCGGAAAATATTTTCAATTGTCTCTCCCACTACCCTTTCCGATGCAGTAAAGCCCGGTCTTGTCACATTCGTGCTGTCGCAGAGCATCAGCATTACCCCTTTTTTCCCAAGTTCTGCGAGTTTGGAGAAATCAATTGGTTCTCCGTCTATCGGTGTATAGTCGATTTTAAAGTCTCCGGAGTGGAAAACCACTCCTGCCGGGGTTGTAATCGCCAGGCAAATCGAATCTGCTATCGAATGCGTTGTTCGAATCGTCTCGACATCAAAGCATCCGAGCTGTATTTTATCTCCTGCGTTTATCGTTCTCAGGTCACCATGAATCCCGTGTTCTTTCAGCTTATTTTCTACCAGACCCAGCGTCAGTCTGGTTCCGTAAACAGGGATGTCAATATCCTTCAGTAAATATGGGATTGCACCGATATGGTCTTCGTGACCGTGCGTAATTACCATTCCGACAATCCTGTCTTTATTCGCCAAAAGATAGGAAAAATCGGGGATGACGATATCAATTCCGTACATTTCGTCATCCGGGAAAGAAAGCCCGCAGTCTATAATCATAATCTGTTTCTGACATTCGAGGAGCGTCATGTTTTTTCCGATCTCATTCAGTCCCCCGATTGGGATTACCCTTAGATTGGGCGTTTCTTTCCTTCTTTGTGTTTGTCTTCTTCTCATAAATTTCCGTCCTTTTCTTTTTCGATTTTAT
>CABQMM010000346.1 GCA_902465215.1 uncultured Bacillota bacterium | reverse complement strand
GCAGCACAAGCCTTCGCATCAGGGGCACAATCGGCATAGTCGGATATCTTCCCGGAATACTCCTGCTCAAATTCATTCCACGCTTCTTCCGAAGAACAAGATGGATCGTTGATTCCACGACGCTCCATTTCCGCAAGGATCATCTCTATTTGTTTGACATCAAGCGCACCATCCGAAAATGTTTCGCAGCGGAGAGTATTTTGCAGTTCTTCGTCGGACATTTTTCGATATATTGTTTCGGCGAGACTGGCTCCGCTATCATTTTGCATTCCTTGGCCCCTCCCTTCATAAAAGCTATTTGAATATATCGTCCAAAAGTGACACACTAGAGCAATTTATTTTTTTCGATAGCTTTTTTTAATGCCTGTTTTGCCCGCTGAATCCGCTTTTTACAGGAATCCAATGAGATCCCAAGACGGTTTGCAGCTTCCTGATAGCTTGTGTCTTCACAGTATATCCAAATCAGCAGAGACAGAGCCTCATCGTCGATCAGTCCTGCGTACATATCGTTGATGGAATGCACATACTCGCCCGATTCATCGGCTATGGCGTCAGGACTCAGTTCCGTATATATGAATTGCCGCTTCTGATATGTATTGCCGATCACGTTCTTCAATGTGTTAATCAGCCATCCTGTTGGGTTTTCACTGCTTGTTACCCGGTCCAGCCGTTTTTGTGCGATTAAAAATGTTTCCTGTACGAGATCTTCTGCCAGATCCGGATTGACAAAGCTTCGCGCGAAGCGGTAAAGGTAACTGTAGTGCTCAACATACAACTGGTGTAACGGATCATTTTGCTGCATCCTGTTTCCACCTCCGATAAGAACAATCCAATACCTCCAAGTTGTTATTTTGATTTTTGGTTGAGCCAGTTACACACTAAAAGAATGTTGTTCTCGATAAATTCTAGGTCGTCATTCGGCATACTCTCCAGCATTTTTACAATGTGTAAAATTCGCCCGTCTTTTGTGTTGCCGTAAATCAGGATATCGGCACTGGTTTGCAGACCTTCTGCCACCTGAACCAGTGTTTCGATGGACATCATGCGCTGACCGGTTTCGATCTGCGAACAATAAGCTGCGCTGAAATTGCATATCTCCGCCAATTCTTCCTGAGTAAGCCCTTTGGAATCTCTGCATTGACGAACATTTTCCCCGATTTGCAGTTGTAATTCATTTTTGTTTTTGTTCATGTTCTGTCTGTCAACCTAACTGAGAGTTAAAAAAACTATAACAACATCATAATTATAATCAGCATGAACAAGAGAATTGAAGCTGCTAACAGCTATATTATTCTAGCTGTCAGCAAGGTATGAAAAATATTCCCTCCCAGATTGTCACTTTTGCAGCCTCATATCAAATAGTAAATATAGAAGCAGCGTGGAAATTTATTTCCCCCAAACAACTTGGATGTGTTGTACCAGAGCAAGCTGTCTGCGCTGACTGGTTATGAAAAGGCAGCAGAGATAAAGGTAAACAAGTTTTTAGAAAAAATTCGCGTAAAGTGTCCCACTTTACGAAAAGAACCGCCGAAGCGCCTGCAATCACAGGGGCTTCGGCGGTTGACTGACCAGATTTTTGACGACAAATCGGCAGACAAAAACCCACCGGCTACATGTGCCGGTGGGCGCAAAAAGACAAACTAAGCACCGATCTTTAGGAAGCTGATCTGCTGGATGCAGCGGCGTTTGCTCTCAAGCGACGGATGAACGTACAATTTCAGTGTTGTCTTGATATCCGCGTGTCCCAACATTTCGCTAATGCTTTTGATATCCGCGCCGTTTTCAATATAGCGTGTGGCAAATGTATGCCGAAGGGCGTGGAACCCCCGGTGATGGATGCCGCAGCGCTTCAAAAGCACCGTAAACTGATACTGGCAGGTACGCGGGTCCATGGGCTGGCCAATCTGCCCGGTCATAATATAGGCGTCAGACGGTAGCTTTGCCGTCGCTTTTTTCAGGAAAAGCAGCAACTCCGGGTGCAGGGGCACGATCCGCTCGGAACTGTCGCTTTTGGGCCGCTGCACAAGAAGCTGAGACTTGCCGTTCAGCGTGACCCGCTGCACAGAGCGGCAGACCTGAACCGTTCCAGCCAGATAGTCGATATCACAAACGCGCAGCGCACAGACCTCGCCCACGCGCAGACCTGCGTGTAACGCCAGCATAACGGCAAGACTGATTTTCTTTGACGGCAATAGGGCTTTTCCCAGCACGGCCAGCTCCGTGTCGGAAAGCACC
>CABQMM010000345.1 GCA_902465215.1 uncultured Bacillota bacterium | reverse complement strand
CATACACGACGATTTACCCAACGGAACCGAAGAACGACATCGCAGGAACCGAAGCGGTGCTGAAGAAGATCATCGACAAATTCCACACGGATATTATTGTAATCGGAAACGGAACGGCTTCGAGAGAAACCGAAGAAGTCGTTGCGAACTTTTTGAAGAAAAACGAATATGACATTCAGTATACAATTGTAAACGAGGCGGGCGCATCCGTTTACTCCGCATCGAAGCTTGCGACGGAGGAATACCCGGACCTCGATGTGACGACCAGAGGCGCGATGTCGCTGGGCAGAAGGCTGCAGGACCCGCTCGCGGAGCTTGTAAAAATTGACCCAAAGAGCATCGGTGTGGGTCAGTACCAGCATGACATCAACCAGAAGCTTTTGGAAGGCGCACTGACAAATGTCGTCGAAGACTGCGTAAACAGAGTCGGCGTTGACTTGAACACGGCTTCCCCGTCCCTGCTTTCGTACATCGCGGGCGTGAACATGGGAATCGCCAAGAACATCGTAAAATACAGAGAAGAAAACGGCAAGTTCTCCGACAGAAAGCAGCTCATGAAAGTCCCGAAGCTCGGTGAAAAAGCGTTTAACCAGTGCGCGGGCTTCATGCGTATTTCGGACGGAACGAATCCGCTTGACGCGACTTCCGTTCATCCGGAATCCTATGCCGCGGCACAGGCAATGATGGAAAAACTCGGCGTTGAGCCTGAGGCAATCCGCGCGGGCGGCGATAAAGACATGGAGAAGAAGATTAAGAAGGCTTACCCGGCACAGTCGCTTGCAAAGAGCATGAGCGCGATGGCGGGCGACATCGGAATCGGTGAAATGACCCTTGCCGACATCATCGAGGAAATGAAAAAACCTGCAAGAGACCCGCGTGAGGACGCGCCCCCTGTGGTTTTCCGAAACGATGTCAAGCAGTTTGAGGATCTTAAAATTGACATGGAAATGACCGGAACCGTGAGAAATGTCGTGGACTTTGGCGCTTTCGTGGACATCGGTGTAAAGAATGACGGTCTGGTACACATATCGCAGTTAAGCGATAAGTATATCAAGCACCCGATGGATGTCGTTTCGGTCGGCGACACGGTCAAGGTAAAGATTATTTCCATCGACTACGACAAGAAACGCGTCGGACTGACAATGAAAGGAATAAAATAAAAGGCGGACGGCACGCATACCCCGTTTGTGGGGCATGCGTGCAGCGAGGGCGGCTCGCTGCACGCGGCGCTTTGCGTGCGCAGCACCGGACTTGACCGGGTGCGCTGCAGCCGCGCGCCGTCCGGCCTTTTTAGAGAGGATTGAGATGATAAACACTGTACTTTTTGATTTTGACGGAACTTTAGTAAATACAAACGATGTGATTATCGCATCGTGGCAGCATACATACAGGCATTATTTAGGCAGGGAGGAAAGCATCGAGAAGATTACCTCCTGCTTCGGTGAGCCGCTTCTGATTACGATGGAGCGCGAATTTCCCGGCGTAGACCCGGAGGAAGCGGCGAATATCTACCGCGATTTCCAGAAGCTCAAAGCGGACGAGCTGGTCAAGGTTTTCGATGGCATTCCGGAGCTGCTTGCGGCGCTTGCGCCTGCGGGCTACCGCATTGCAATCGTTACTTCCAGAACGCGCGAATCGGCGGAACGCTACCTTGATATGCTGGGGCTTCGCGATTATTTCGAGGACATGGTTTCCTGTGATGATACGAATGTCCACAAGCCGAATCCGGAGCCGATTCTGCTCTGCCTTGAGAAGCTTGGAATCGCAAAAGACGAGGCAATCATGGTCGGCGACAGTCCGTTCGACATCAAGTGCGCCAACAATGCAGGCGTGAAGTCCGTGCTGGTGGACTGGCGCATCACTTCGGACAGTGCCGCCCTGATTACGGACGCAAAGGCAGATTACGAAATCGCAAAGCCGCTGGATTTGATGGCGGTGCTGGCAGAAGCATAGCGGCCGGGCGCGGTGCGCGGTGCGAAAACACCCGAGTTTTGATGAGGTGAGATATGCTGAACATTTTTTATGGTCGAGAGAACCTCGACAAAGAGAAGTTCATATATGACAATATCGGAGGTCGGGCGCTGTTGGTGGTTCCCGACCAGTTTACATTGGAGGCGGAGCGCGAACTGATTGCGCATTCCGGCGCCAAGGCACTGATGGACGTTGAGGTGCTTTCCCTGTCGAGGCTCGGCTATCGGCTGCTCGAGGAGCTGGGAGGAAGCAAGCGGACTTTTATAGACA
>CABQMM010000344.1 GCA_902465215.1 uncultured Bacillota bacterium | reverse complement strand
GGATGCAGTCTGTTTCCGTAGGAGCCAGATATGTAGCTGGAAGCCGGACAAGGCCATGTAAAGGTTCCTCCGACATAAGTGCTGTTGGTGTTAATCAACTTGCGGATTTCCGCCGACAACCTGTCAGCTTCAGCCTTCAGCTCTTCTTCTTCTTTTTTCAGCGCACTTTTCTTTTCATCAAGCTGCGCTTTTTCCGTTGTAAGTTCTGACTGCTGCGTTGCAAGGCTTGCTTTTTTCTCCTTCAGGTCTGCCTTTATCTGTTCAAGCTCCTTATGTTCTTTTTCCAAAGTCGCCAGAACGTCCATATCATTTTTATAAATTCGCTGTATAATTTCAAGGTTTGAGACGAATTCCGAAATACTTCCCGATCCCAGCAAAACATCAATAAATCCGAGAGAACCATTCTTATACATTACCTTCAGACGCGCATTCAGATTATTCTCACGTGTCTGCATTTCCTCTTCTTTTTTCTTGATTTTTTCCTCCGTCGCAGCGATATCGCTCGCAGCCTTGTTGATTTGGTAGCTCAAAGAATCGACCTTCGCCTGAAGCTCTTTTATATCCTTTTCAACCTGCGCCATCTGCGAGCTGATGTCCTCTTTCTGCTCGTTTACGTCATTCAAATCGTTTCTGAGCGAGCTTTCCGTCGCTGCAAAAGCCAGTCCTGACCCGCAAAGCGTCACCGTCAAAACAATCGTCATAAAAAGCGTAAAGCTTTTCTTTGTAATTTTCGTTTTCCTTAAGTATCCCTTTTCTTTCATTCGCTTCATCTTATCCCCTTTTCTCGCGTCGCTGTTCTATGTCACTGCCCTATGCGCATTCAAACTTAAGCGTCCAGGAAGCGCCGCATCGAAATAATACTGCCGCACGCTCCAATGCTCACGCCAAGCGCCAGGAAAATAATCAGCATATTTACCGTCATATACTCCGTTGCAATCAGCGGCATCGACACAATCGCCAAAACCTGCGGCCCGATTGCCGCAATCAATTCCTTGTAAATCAAGGTAATCAGCCCGGTCGAAATCAGTGCTGCAAAAACACCGATGAAAATACCTTCCGCCAAAAATGGTCCTCGTATAAACCAGTTGGTCGCTCCGACATATTTCATAATGCGGATTTCCTTCGCCCTCGCAAAAACCGTAAGCTTGACCGTATTGGAAACCACCACAACCGACACGACCACCAAAAATGCCATGATAATCATCGCGCCGATTTGCAGGAAGTTCGTAATCTTTGTCAGCTTTTCAACTGTTTCCTGATAATACTGCACGTCCTCGATTCCGTCCAAAGTCCCCGCATACGCAGCAACCGGACCGGCGCTTTCCAGCGAGTCCACATTAATCAGAATCGACGCTGGAAGCGGGTTCTTTCCGAGGGAATCCAGCAAGTAGCCGCTCTCTCCCCAGCGCTCTTTCAAAATTTTAAGCGCGTCGGCTTTGCTCCGGTACTCGACGCTTGTAACACCCTCATGCTCGCGAATCTGCACCATAAGAGCTTCCGCATCAGCCTTTGTCGTACCGTCAGCCATATATACTTCAATCTGGTCGTAGTCCTGTTTCACGACTTCCGTAAACAGATTGATATTCATTGTAATTACAAAAAACATTCCCAAAATCAGCAGCATCGCCAAAATGGAAAAAATCGAAGCAAGGCTCATCCCCCTGTTTCTGAAGATTTGGAGGATACCCTGTTTAATGTTATAAAATAAACTATTCAGCAAAGTAGTGTTCCTCCTTATACCCGTATTGTCCCTCTTCGTCACGCACAATTCTGCCGCCCTCGATAGCGATAACGCGCTTCTTCATGCGGTCAACGATGTCCTTCGCATGCGTTACCATCACGATTGTGGTTCCTCTGAGGTTGATTTGATCGAGCAAATCCATGATTTCCCACGCCGTATTCGGGTCGAGGTTTCCGGTCGGCTCGTCGGCAATCAAAACAGTCGGATTGTTGACAATCGCCCTTGCAATGGCAACCCTCTGCTGCTCGCCCGCACTGAGCTCATCCGGATATTTATGCGCCTTATCGCTGATACCGACAAGGCTGAGAATCTGCGGCACCTGCTTCCGTATCTGCCGCGGCGTCTTATGCAAAACTTCCATTGCGAACGCTACATTTTCAAATACCGTCTTCTTCGGCAAAAGCCTGAAGTCCTGGAACACCGTACCGACCTTTCTCCTGAAAATCGGCACTTCGCGATTCGACAAGCTTGTCACTTCAAAATCACCGACCCGAATCGTCCCCTCG
>CABQMM010000343.1 GCA_902465215.1 uncultured Bacillota bacterium | reverse complement strand
CGTATTTGCAGCGCGCCGTATAATCGGCATGGGAAGGTCTTGCAACCGACATGGTTTTACTGTAGTCGCGGCTTCTCGTGTCCGCATTTTTTATTACCAAAGCCAAAGGTGTTCCTGTCGTATAGCCTTCAAAAACACCGCTTAAAAACTCAACTTCATCGGCTTCCTGCCGCCCGGTGGAAATCTTTCCGTATGCGCGGCGCAGGTCCATCTTCGCTTTGATATATTCTTCGTCCACGGGAATTCCCGGAGATAAACCGTCGAGCACTGCGCCGACCGCAGGGCCGTGGCTTTCTCCGAAAAGCGCCACCGTCAAAGCGTTTCCGAATGTATTTTTCATGCGAATACCTCCTTATAAAGCTTTAAAAGCTCCTCCCGCGTGCATTTCTCGAAGTGAAAGCTTCCCGGCTCGCCGACCTGCACGGTTACAACTGCGCCTGCCTCCGCCTTCTTATCATGCATTGCATCTGCGATAACCGCCTGCGCATCGGCGCTGCAGTCCGTCGGAAGCCCTGCCTTCTTCAGCATCGGCATAAGCCGCTTGCGCAGCCCTTCGCCGCACATCGGGAGCATTCCGAGTGCCACGCTTTCGCCGTGCAGAAACTCCGTATTGCTCTCGATTCCGTGACCGAGCGTATGTCCGAAGTTCAGGACTCTGCGAAGCCCCGTCTCCTTTTCGTCGTTTTCCACGACATGAATTTTTATCTTTAACGCCGCCTCAATTGCAGCCTCCACATTTTCCGCTGTAATCCCGCTTCCCTCGATTTCTTCAAAAAACTTTGCGTCGGATGTCGCTGCCATTTTGATGATCTCCGCCGCGCCACAGGCAAACTGCCTTGCGTCCAGTGTTTCCAGCACATCCGGGTCAATCAGCACGCCCTTCGGCTGATAAAAAGCGCCTATGATGTTCTTGATTCCGCAAAAATCAATCGCCGTTTTGCCGCCGACCGAAGAATCCACCTGCGAAAGCAGAGTCGTCGGAACATTGTAAAAATCCACGCCTCTCATATAGCAGGACGCCGCAAAGCCCGTCAGATCTCCGACCACGCCGCCGCCAACGGCAATTACGCAGTCCTTTCTGGTGAGGTTTTGCATCAGCATGCCCTTGCAGATTTCCTGCAGGGTATCAAAGTTTTTCGAGCCTTCGCCCTGCGGAATTGTGAAAATATAGCTTTCTTTGCACTGCGCCACGATTTTCTCCGCATAAGCCTGCGGAACACCGTCGTCCGTGACAAGAAAGACTTTGCGCTCTAAATTGAAAACCTCTCCTGCGTGCGAAAGCTGCCCGCGCCCAAGCGTAATATCATAGCTGTCTTTTCCCAGATTTACAGGTAAAATCATTCCTTTGCCTCCATGCTGTAATCGTTCAGATTGTTATAGGAACCGACGATTTTGATTTTGTCGCAGCAATGCTTCATCTCTTCGATGCAGGTGCGTCCATCCTCGCCGTAAATATCGCCTTCGGCTTCCACATAGAAGTAATACTGCCAAAGCAGCTCCTTCATCGGTCTGGAGCGCAGCGTGCGCATGTTGAACCCGTGTCTGCCGATGATGCTTAAGGCCTCCGCAAGCGAGCCTGCTTCGTTTCTTGCCGTAAACAAAAGCGAGAAGTAAGGCTTGTTTCCGTGGTCTGCCGCGCGGCTGTCCACTCTGGAAAATACCGCAAACCTCGTTGTATTGGAACGGTCGTCGTTAATGCTTCTTGCGATGACCGAAAGCCCTGTCAGTTCCGCGGTTTCCGCGCTTGCGATTGCCGCAATGCTTTTATCGTTCTGTGCCTTGACGAACTCCGCCGCCAAAGCCGTATTGGAATATTCCTTTTCCTTCAGATGATGTTCCTTGATGAATGCCGAGCACTGGGAAAGCGCCTGCGGATGTGTCACAACCGTTTTCACATCGTCGAGCGTCGTCCCCTCGATTCCGAGCAAATCATGCGTGACCGCAAGGTCATACATCCCGTTGACAAAAAGCGTTCCGAAAAACATCAGGTCGTTTACCTGATCCACATCGCCCGCAAAGCTGTTTTCCACCGGAAGAACCGCGCAGTCGCAGTCCCCGTTTTCCACCGCCTCATAGGCCTTTTTGAAGCTTCCGTAGGCAATCTTTTCGGAAGTCGGGAAGATTTTCGTCGCCGCGATATGCGCAAACGCCCCTTCGGTTCCGCAGTATGCCACACGCAGACCGCTGAGAATCCGGCTCTGGTATTTGCGGGAAAGCTCCATCAGATTTTTCTGGAAGCCGAAATAATAGGACTTCAA
>CABQMM010000342.1 GCA_902465215.1 uncultured Bacillota bacterium | reverse complement strand
TGCCTCTGCGAGGTCAGACTGGATTTTGGAGTTGGATTCGCTGGAGCAGTACATAACAGCTACTTTCTTCGCATTTGGAACGAGCTGCTTGCCGAGTGCAATCTGCCGTGCTACCGGGTTCATATCAGATGTACCTGTCAGGTTTGCGCCCGGAGCGTCGTTGCTTTCAACTAAGCCGGAGCCTGCCGGGTCGGTTACTGCTGTGAAAAGAACCGGAATTGTGCTGGTCTTTTCTTTTACTGCGGATGCGGAAGGTGTTGCAACCGCAAGGATTAAGTCTGAATTTTCGTTAATCAGCGTGTCAGCGATGGAAGGGCAGTTCGCCGCCTCTGCTGCCGCGGAAAGCTGATGAATTGTAATGTTGTCACCGTCTACATATCCGGCTTCTGCAAGTCCGTCGATGAAACCGTTTGTTGCGTTTGTCATTGCGGTGAATTCACCGAACTGCATGATGCCGATTTTTAACTTTTCGCCGTTTGTATTTGAGTCGCCGCCGTCATCAGAGCTGCCGCATGCTGCGAGCGCGAATACGAGTGTTAATGAAAGCAATACTGCTAAACATTTTTTGATTGTGCTTGATTTTGTGTTTTTCATTTTCGTTTTCCTCCTAATGTTTCAATAAAAAATCCACTTCTGCGGGCTGAGACTCAAAACAGCCGCGAGCGGATTTCATAATCAATTTATTTTGTTTTTGCTTTTTCATTTCGTTTCTTTTGGAAATGCGTTTTGACCTTTGGTGTTTCGCGCCTTGCTGCTTGGCCGTTTGAACGTTCGGCTGCTTGAATGCTCAAGCCCGGACTCCCGGGCAGATGTGCCTTTCGAATCTCTTAAGCCCTTGCTTCTTGGAGACTTTAGTCTCTCAGTGCCTTGGAGACTTCAGCTCCCGGGCAGCCTTGGCTTTTTCGGAGTCTTGGGCTGCTTGGGCGACTGTACCAAAAGCAATCAATGTAATTATCCGTCTCAGTTACCATATTCAGTTGTCGCTCATAAAGCGGTAAAAGTAATAGTATCGAAACAATTGTAACATTTTTTTCTCCTCAAAATTTTTCAAGCAAATTTAATGATGTAGCTATCATAACGCGAGTTTAGGGGTTTGTCAATAGGAAATTTTCAGAAAATTTAAAAAAATAACAAAAAATACTAGAAAAAGTGGAGATATGTTGCGCCAAAAGACAAAATACAGCTGCAGATGCAGGGTGTGGTGCGCTGTGGGGGCGGCAACTCTCCGTCCTAGCGGTCCCGTTTGCGCCTATGTTTGTGGCGCGCCGTGGGGGCAGGCTGGGTGTCCGTGCCGACTCTCTTGCCGCCTCACCGCTCGGCCTGCGCGGCTTTTGGCTGTCTGATTACGAGCCTGGTAGCCCGCCTGCGCGGCTTTTGGGGTTGATAAATGTATAATTGCACGAAAAACAGGTTTTTTTAAGGCAGTTTTCGTGTAAAAAATCCCAAATAATGGAAAAAGCTGCACGGTGGAAAAATCCCATAAAACCCCAAGTCACCAAAGCATTGAAATTTCAACCTTCAAAAAAATGTAAAATCCTTAAAACTTTACATTTCTGCGTGAAACATCCGTGAAACATTCAAAAATACACGAAAATAGGGCCATTTTTTGAAAAATTTCGTGCAAATATACATTTTTCCAATAAATGGGAGAGCGCCGCCCTACGGCATATCGCAGCCGGACAGCATGCTCTGAAAATCCGAGCACCCCACAGACAAAAAACGCGCTTCAGAAATCTGAGCGCGCTTTCTACAATTTACCGCAGGTGTTTTTCAATTAGGTCGATGAAGGTGTCGACATATTCGTCTTTTGTGAAGATGGCGCGCGCCATGGTTTGATTGCCGCCGCCTTTGCCATTATATATAGAAGCATTTTCTTTGACGAGCTTGCCGCAGTCGGTCTTTTTGCCGTCGGAAACGAGCAGAACGGTGTGGCTCGGCTCGTGAACAAGAAAATAGATTTTTTTGATTGACGGACTGATTTCGCGGCACAGGCTGACGAGGTCGTCCAAAGTGAGTAGGCTGTACTTCCGAACCGGAAGCGCCGGGCCGGCGGAAGTGAAACCGGCAGCCGAACCGGAAGCTGAGCCTGCATGGCCGACAGCACGAGCACCGCTGGCAGCAGCTGAACCGGAACGAGCCGAACCGCCGCCGGAAGCCGAAGCGCCTGCAGATGCCGCAAGCTCTGCGAGTATGGAATCAGCTTCTTTTGCGAGGACATCCTTTTTCAGGAAGTGAAGCTGATTTCTGACTTCCTTGTTTTTTTCCTGCAGGCTGAGGAATTTGTCGAGAACATCGT
>CABQMM010000341.1 GCA_902465215.1 uncultured Bacillota bacterium | reverse complement strand
CTCAGGTTCTCGCAGCAATTCAGGATCCGAAACACGGTGTAATCAAGTCCATGGACGAACTCGGAGCTGTAGGCCACAGAGTTGTTCACGCAGGTGAAAAATATGCATCATCCGTTTTAATCACAGACGATGTTGTAAAGGCTCTGGAAGAATGCGTAGAACTCGCTCCGCTTCACAACCCACCTAACCTTTTAGGTATCGCAGCCTGCAAGGAACTGATGCCGACAACTCCGATGGTAGGTGTTTTCGATACAGCGTTCCACCAGACAATGCCGCCTGAATCCTACATTTATGCACTTCCGTATGAATACTATACAAAGTACGGAATCAGAAGATACGGTTTCCATGGAACTTCTCACAAATATGTAGCAGAAAAGGCTGCTCAGATGCTGAATGTAAACCTTGATGATTTGAAGATTATTACTTGCCACCTTGGAAACGGTGCTTCCGTATCCGCAATCAAGAGAGGTAAATGTATCGATACATCCATGGGATTCACACCGCTTGAAGGTCTCGTAATGGGAACAAGATCCGGTGACATCGACCCGGCTATCGTTACATTCATCAGAGAAAAAGAAGGTCTTCCGCAGGGCAAGGCAAACGAAATCCTGAACAAGAAATCCGGCGTACTCGGCATTTCCGGCGTATCCAGTGACTTCAGAGATCTTGAAGAAGCAGTTGCTGAAGGAAACGAAAGAGCGGCTCTTGCACTCAAAGTATTCGCACATAAGGTTAAATTCTACATCGGTGCTTACATCGCTGAAATGAACGGCGTTGATGCAATCGTATTCACTGCAGGTGTTGGTGAAAACGACGTGACAATGAGAGAACTCATCTGCAACGAAATGGGCAACCTCGGAATTAAGCTTGACCTTGTTAAGAATAAGGTAAGAGGTAAGGAAAAAATTATCTCCATGGATGATTCCAGAGTTAAAATTCTCCTCGTTCCGACTAACGAAGAACTCATGATTGCAAGAGATACTTACAATATCGTAAGAGGCCTCAAATAATTTGTCAGATAATTGACGAAATATCAAAAAATCCTCAAAATATGCGCAATATATTGAAATTTCCTGTTGACAAATGATGTAATTTCAGTATATACTCTAATAGTTGACGATTATTGAGGATTAATATATGGAAATACTCACGAGGGAGGTGTTACGATATGGCAGTACCTAAACGAAGAACTTCTAAAGCCAGAAGAGATAAGAGAAGATCACCGAATATGAAGAAGACAGCACCTGGATTATGCATTTGTCCACAGTGCCACGAACCGAAGCTTCCGCATAGAGTTTGCCCGAACTGCAACTACTATGACGGAAAAGAAGTTGTAGCAGCTGAAGCTTAATTTCATAACGGAATGACTTTAACGGCAGACTTAACAGTCTGCCGTTTTGTAATGAAATCATTTATAATATCCCGTAATTTCGTAGCTCGTCATATAATGCAAACTGGGTTTTGCTGCTTGGCGGGCAGAGTGGGAGCCGGTACTCGGCACCGCATTTTCCCATCATATTCAGCGCAGCCTTAATCGGAATCGGGTTGACCTCACTGAAAATCACATCAATCAACGGCTTCAGTGCGACTTGCTCGAGGCCTGCATCTGTGACTCTGCCCTCAAGAAAATCATGTATCATCAGACTGTAGCGGGCGGGAATGATGTTGGAAACCGTTGAAATACAGCCAACTCCTCCAAGTGAAAGAATCGGAACCGTCTGGTCATCGTTTCCCGAATACAGATTGAAATTGTCGTTAATGTGCATCGCCGTTTTGCATATCTGGGATATGTTGCCTGAAGCTTCTTTGATACCGACGATGTTCGGGTGTTCTTTGAGAATGTCTACCGCGTCCGAACTCATATTTACTCCGGTTCTGGAAGGAACAGAGTACATGATAATCGGCGTGCTGACTGCGTTTGCAATCTTTTCAAAATGTGAAATCAGACCATGCTCGGTACATTTATTATAGTAAGGCGTTATAATCAGAAGGCCGTCAACACCGAGCGTTTCCACTTCTTTGGTAAGTTCCAGAGTGCTGTCCGTACAGTTTCCGCCGGTTCCGGCGATGACGGGCGTTCTGCCGTCGGTCAAATCGACAATAAATTTGATTAAATCCAGTTTTTCTTTTTTTGAAAGCGTGGAGGCTTCTCCGGTCGTTCCGCAGACGACGAGGGCATCAATCCCTTGCGAAATCTGCCATTCTACTAATTTTCCCATCGAAACATAGTCGATTTTGCCGTCTTTGAAGGGTGTAATCAGGGCGGTGGCGGCACCTTTAAACAATGTCAATTTTTTCACC
>CABQMM010000340.1 GCA_902465215.1 uncultured Bacillota bacterium | reverse complement strand
CTCTGGCCAGACCTGCAGCACGTAAGGCAGCGCCCCGATGTGGTCGTAATGCGTGTGCGACATCAGGATATAGTCCAGTGTCCGCTTTTCCTCATCCAAAACAAGCGAAAGATTATAAATCAGATTGTCCGCAAAACACGCCATGCCTGTATCATATAATGCGGTTTTCTCACTTCCCATGATGAGAAGCGCCTCCCCGCCTGCTCCGCCTGTAACCCTTACAATCGTATCCGGATAATCCAGCCTGTTTTCACCCGGAAATTCCGTGAAGAACTCGTTGTCAATTTCACGTTTCATTTGCTTTTCCAAGTTTTTTTCCCTCCGTTTCTCTTTATATGTAAGGAAAAAGTTTGTAATCAGAAGCGCGATGATGGCAAATCCCAGATAGCCCTCCGCACTGAACATATAGGCTACAATATTTTTGAATCCGAAGAGACCGAGTGCAAAAGCCGCACAGGCTGCAAGAATGACAATTTTGCTTTTCTTCGGTCCTGCCGGAATCTTCGTCGAGAATCCGTAGAAATTGCTCGTAGCCGCTGAATAAATCGCCATGAATAAAACGACGGAATACAGCACGCCGACCGCCTTGGAAATCTGTCCGGCGTACGCAAGCATCGGCATGTCGCTGGCATCCGCAAAGCTCATATCCTTTTGCAGCGCCAAAATAATAATCAGTGCAAGGATACCCACCAGAAAACCGCCGAAAGCAGAGCCCCACAGGGCGTGTCTGTCGTTCTTCGCATGAATGGAGGAGCTTGAAATCATCGGTATCATCGCAAGCAGATTATAGGATATGTAAAGGCAGGCCGCAAGTGCCCAGTTCGGCGCCATTGCCGCCGGCTTCACCGGCTGATGATAACCAAGGTCTCCGAAATCCTTAAAGATAATCAAAAAGCTGGTAATAACCGCAACCGTAAAAAGCACCGGCATAATGTATTTAAAAACATGCGACACCCTCTCAAAGTCGCCAAGCACGGTAAGAACGACGAAAAAGCAAATGATAATGCCGCCGACCGCGCGGTTAATGCCGTAATTTTGATTCAGCAGAGCGCCGCCTGCCGCCGACATGGTAATCAGTACCGAAAACAGCATAATCGCCATAAAAATTCCGATTGCCTTCGTAAGCTTAGGATGTCCCGGAGGTGTGATAATAACCGCGAAGTCGTTTGTTTTCTTCGCACGGGCAATGTAGGAGCTGATCGCTCCCAGCACGATATAGCATATCGCAACAAAAATCGTTCCGATAATACCTTCTGACCCAAAAAGGCCCATGAACTGCCAAAGCTCCCTTCCGGAAGCGAATCCTGCTCCCATGATGGCTCCGACATACATGAACCCTACTTGTACACCTGTTAAAATAACTTCTTGTTTCTTTTCTCTTTCTTCCATTTCAAAGCACAACCGGCACCCGCATTACATCTGCGGCGTCACATCATTCTGTGTCTTATATGCCAAGGTCTTAATTTCCTCTCTGTTATCACTCAATGTCTGATTAATCTGCTCAAAGGTCTTCTCGAGGTTTGCGTACATTTCTCCGAAATAACGCATATTCAGCTCGTCCATCTTTGCCTGCATATCATACAGCATCTTATCTACATAATCATAAGTTCTCATTTTCAGAAGCTTCGCATGAACCTCAGCGTCCTGTCTGATTTCCTGGGAAAGTTTGGTTGCACGCATTGTAATTTCATCTGTTTCCACCAGATAATCCGCCTGCTTCTTCGCTTCCCTGATAATTCTTTCATATTCTGCCTTCGCTTCTTCTAAAATGCGGTCTCTTTCGTCCCGAATCCACTTTGCCTGTTGTACATCATCCGGGAGAGCCAGTCTGATTTCTCTTACAATGCTGAAAATATCTTCTGTTTCAATCATAACTTTGCTCATCATCGGCACTTTCGTTGCCGCATCAACAATATCTTCCAATTCTTCGAGCAGTTCCAAAACTTTCATTGTATCTTCCATTATTTTACTCTCCTTTTCATCTCTTCAAGTACATATGGCGGAACAAGCTTGGTTCCGTCTCCCCCCAATGAAATCACCTGCTTCGCCATCGTCGAGCTGATAAAAGCATACTCGGCGTCCGCCATCAGGAATACGGTCTCCACATCGTGATGATATAAATGTCTGTGGAGCTGCGCCATCTGCTGCTCTATATCGAAATCCGAAGTTCCTCGCAGGCCTCTAACCACAATATTAAAACCGTTTTTATTCACATAATCGGCAAGCAGTCC
Source organism: uncultured Bacillota bacterium (assembly GCA_902465215.1). Lineage (GTDB taxonomy): Bacteria > Bacillota > Clostridia > Peptostreptococcales > Anaerovoracaceae > CAG-238. The sequence continues at coordinate 76 of CABQMM010000340.1, read as the reverse complement.
ATCACACATATCAGCCGAAACATTCGGTAAATGAGCGGTAACCTTTCGAATCATGTCCATTCGCTCCTCAAAAGAG
>CABQMM010000339.1 GCA_902465215.1 uncultured Bacillota bacterium | reverse complement strand
ACGTCAAATTGATTGAGAGAAGTCCCGGACAAAAAGGGATCCTGCTGACGCAAAAGGGGGAAGAATTTGTTGAATTCGCCAAACGCCATCAGGAATTAAACCGCCAGATCCAGGACTGGAGCCGCGGCGATGTGACGGAAGTTCTGCGGGTCGCCTCCGTCATCAGTCTCACCGACTATGTGAAAGGCTTTTACCGGGAACTTCTCGGAAAAGGAAAGCTCTCGATCACTCTTGCGACTCACTGGACTGACCGGATTATTTCCATGCTGGAAAATCGGGAGACAGATATCGGGATCACGCCGCGGGTATTCTACTCGAAAGCGGTAGAGGCCGTCCCGATCTTTCAGGAATCCCTGTATCTCGTAAGCAGCCGGAGTGTCTCCAGTTATCCTGATTCCATCGATGCGAAGACCTTAAAACGAGCCCATGAAATCTATTTCGACTGGGGAACAAATTTCGTCGAATGGCACGAAAGCCAGATGAATCCTCTTGAACTTCCGCTGATGGTCACGGACACGACAGAATTACTCCCGGAATTACTTCGTATCCCGGATTCTTTTTGTATCATTCCGGCATGTATTTTCAAGAACTTCCATGATCCGGACCTGAAACTCTCAAGGATCACTCCGGAACCGCCTCCCCGAATCTGCTATCTTCTCAAGCTGAAAGAACCGCACTCACAAAAGCAGGAACTTGTCAGACAGTTTGAGCAGGAATTTAAGGAATATGTCCGAAAGCTGGAGGACGTATCGCTATAAACATGTATGCAGCATGAAAAAGAATGTGCCTTGGCACATTCTCGCGCCTCGCGCGGTCGCTTGCGACATAATTCTTCTTCGCGCGAGTGCACACATTTTCCTATGAAAATGAAAAAATACCGCAAAATTGCTTGTCTCACCGATCAGAAATCTTCTGCCCCGCTGGCAACGTAATTTTGCGGTATTCCCACCGCGCCCTACGGATATGAAATCGTTCCGTAAGAACCGATATACTCCTTTATCTGCGTTTACTAATTTAAGAATGAAACTGCCTTACACGGTGTTCGGTAGTTGGACGGCGAAATCTTGATGCCGCTCTTTGCCGTACTTGCGTGGATAACCTGTCCATTGCCTATGTAAAGTGCTACGTGATTGATATAATTGCCGCTCGCATAAAAAAGCAGATCGCCCGGCTGTACTGCGCTGACCGCAACCTCCTTGCCCTTTGCCGCCTGATCTCTCGAGCTTCGTCCGGTTGAAATACCGAAATGTGCAAATACACTCATTGTAAATCCGGAACAGTCCGCGCCGTTTGTCAGACTGGTTCCGCCGTATACATACGGATTTCCAAGGAACTGCTTTGCGTATGCCACAACCGCAGAACGGGTAGCATTTGTTACTTCATTTCCAGAAGAGGACGTACCGCCTGTGCCTGGTCCGCCGCCCGGTCCAACGCCGCTTGCAGTGGTCGCTTTCATCGCTGCCGCGGTAGTCGGCGCTTTCGTCTCAGCTGCCTTTGTCGTCTCCTTGGCTGCCGCTGTCGTCCCAGCTGCCTTGCTTTCGCTCGGATTCGCCTCTATTGTTCCGCTGTAGGAAGTCTCCGGTGCTTTGGTCGTCTCTTTGGCATCTGCCGTGGTTTCCTTCGCCGCTGCCGTGGTTTCCGCTGCCCTCGACTCTTCCTCGGCTTTCTTCTTTACCTGTTCCAGGTTCTCGATCGCCGCATTCGCTTCCTGTTTCAGTTTTTCTTCTTCAGCTTTCTGCTGCTGTTCCTCAGCTACGGAAACTGCCTGCTTAAAGTCTACCTGTGTCGTAATATAATCTTTATACACATATCCGACCAGATCATTATCGACGGAAATCTTGGCAAAATCGCCCTCTTCTCCGATCACCTCATACTCTGCATCGGCAGAAAGAAGATCCAGCGTCTTGCCCTCTAAGCTCGGCGTCTCTCTCAGGCGAAGCGTAGAGGTATTTGTAACCTTCGCGTAGGTTGTGCCGACTTCCCTGGCAATCTTGGACGCCTCCTCGCCGGTCGCAAAATACTGTGCTTTAATATAACCGGTCACGGAACCCGACTGGATATGGTACCATTTGCCGCCCTCGCCGTCCACCGTGTCCAGAATTGTCGCCGCACAGTTATTGTAAATCTTTCCGACTACCTCGCTGCCTGTGCTCGCCTGTGCTCGAACATTGACATAATTGGTCACACGGGAAATCGCGATATTATCGTAGATCGACTTGGACATCGCGCGGACAACCGCCTCAGTCTCGCCAGTTGTCTCCTTTGGCTGGGCTTTCGTCTCTGCTGGCACCTGTGCCGATTTGGCTGTCTGCGCG
>CABQMM010000338.1 GCA_902465215.1 uncultured Bacillota bacterium | reverse complement strand
GCGCTGCACCAGATCGCCAAGGGATTTTTTCATAAAGAACACGCAGGCCGCGCCCAGTGTTGTGCCTAAAAACGGAATCAAAATTCCAAGAAAGGTTTCCATATGCTTCACCTCCTTCGCATTGCAGCATTATTTGCTTCGATGTGCTCTGCTGCGTTTCTTCATTCCTGATACCCTTCATTAGTTAGTACTGTCTAACCGACATACATACGGATTTCAGGTTAGCCAAAGCTAACTTACATGCCGTAAAAAGACGCGCTTTTCGCGGCCTTTTAATCATATTATATCGCGCATCTTTTCTCCTTGCAAGAGGTGATTGGAAACTTTCCAAAAATCAAGCTCAGCGTCGATTCCTGCGTCTTTAGCAATGAATACAGGGTTTTTGCCTTCTTTTTTCTGCCTGCACTTGCCATCGCGCCAACGAAAACGAGGATTGTAGCAAATATTCTGAATGTCAGAAGTCCGCCTTTGCTTATATCCCTGTTTAGAATGAATCTCAAGCAGCCTTCACAATAGGAATAATTTCCGATTAAGGTTGTGAATGCGAAGAGAGACATAGCTGCCGACAGGAAAATCGGTCCGAATGCCCCGAGGTTTTCAGCCATGGAAGTCTGCACATATGCTGCGCCGCTCATTTCCGTGTTGAAGGAAACGCCGGAGGACAGGCACATAAATGCGGTAGCGGTACAGATTAACAGGGTATCGATGAAAACGGAAAGCATCTGAACCAGACCTTGCTTTGCAGGGTGGGAAACATCCGCGGTCGCTGCAGCGTTCGGAGCTGAACCCATGCCGGCTTCGTTGGAGTACAAACCTCTCTTGATGCCGTTCATAATGCAGGAACCCGCAAAGCCGCCGAAGATTGCCTTGAAGTCAAATGCGCTTTTGAAAATCATAGCAAACATTTCGCCTAAACGGTCTGCGTTTAAAACCAAAACCACGAGGGAAACGATCACATAAATGATGCCCATAAAAGGAACCATGATTTCGGTTGATTTGGTCAGTCTTTTCGCGCCGCCGATAACGATGATGCCGAACAGTACCGCAAGGATTGCTCCGATGATTACGGGCGTGGTGTCCTTGACATAGAAGTCAAATACGGAGAATGTGTCCTGAAGATTGTAAGCGGCAAGCATATTATAGCCTACGGCATAGGTGAGGATGATTAAGAATGAGAAGAGTACGCCGAGCCATCTTTTTTTGAGCGCGTCCTTCATATAGAATGCCGGACCGCCGTAGCTTGTCCCGTCAACATTTCTTTTCTTATAAATCTGAGCCAGAGTGGATTCGACGAAAGCGGAAGCACCGCCGATAATTGCGGTAATCCACATCCAGAACACTGCGCCTGCGCCGCCTGCACAGATTGCGGTTGCAACACCGATGATGTTGCCGGTACCCACGCGGGAGGCCGTTGAAACCATCAAAGCACCGAAGGACGAAATTCCGCCTTCCGTTGTGGGCTTTTCGGTTATAACCTTAAAGCACTCTGTAAACAAGCGTGCTTGAATGAATTTTGAACGAATTGTGAGGATAATTCCGCCGGCAAGCAGAATCAGCGGAACGCACCACGGCTGGTACAGGATGCCGCTCACAATGTTGATAAAATTGTTAATAAAGTTGCTGATAACAAAGTTCAAACACAAGAGTGCAAAAGGGAGGGGGTGCACCGCCGAAAGCCGCATAAAAAAGTTGCGTCAGCGTGGGCTTATAAAGTATAATTAAAATAAGAATAAGATTTTTGCAAAGGCCAAACCAAGTGTAAAAGGGGGTTATAAAAATGATGAAAGTTTTGAAGTTTATCCTTGAGAATTGGTACTTAATCTTGATTGCGGGTGTTTTGATTGGCGGGTTCATCTATCGGAAGGTGACGCATCAGCCGTTTAAAGGCGATATTCCGCCTGTCGGTGTAATGAATGATCTTCCGAGCAGTGTCACGGGCATGAATAAGCACAGCGATAAAATGTAGTGGCGGGTAACATGTTTATTAAAGATATTTTTTTCGATTGGGACAGTGTAAGTGAGGAAAGCTACCTGAAAAGTATAGAGGCGTTTCGCGGGCTCGAACGGATTTCTTTTCATAAGTCCGTAACTTTCTTCGTTGGTGAAAACGGGAGCGGAAAGTCGACGCTGCTGGAGGCGATGGCAATCGCCGATGGGTTTAATCCGGAAGGCGGAACGAAAAATTACTCCTTTTCCACCTATGACTCGCACTCTGAACTCTGTGAGGCTGTCAGGCTGTCGCGGATTGGCAGGGCAAAGTGGGGATATTTTTTGCGTGCCGAAAGTTTCTACAATGTTGCCACGAAAGAAGAAGAGTACGGA
>CABQMM010000337.1 GCA_902465215.1 uncultured Bacillota bacterium | reverse complement strand
GGAGCTGAACCAATGATAACGGATACGGAGGGCATCGTCCTTCGACAGGTGAAGGCTGCGGGCGGCAGGCGCATGGTGCTGCTTTTCTCACGAAAATTCGGCAAAATCAGCGTCGGAAGCAGCGCAGCGGAGGGCGGCAAAAGCAAGTCGGCACTGGCAATTCGTCCGTACACCTACGGTAAGTATGAGCTTTTTAAAGGCAGAGACAGCTATAATATGAACAGCGGGCAGGTGCTGAAAAGCTATTACAGCTTCGGCGAGGATCTGGATAAGTATATGGCTGCCTCCTATGTTTTGGAGCTGACCGAAAAACTTCTGACCGAAGAACTGCCTCAGCCCGGAGTTTTCAAACTTTTGCTGTCGTTCATGGAGGCTCTCGAAAAGAGGCGGAAGAAGCAGGACACGCTGGTTATGGCATATATTGTAAAGCTTCTCGACACGCTGGGAACCATGCCGGTTCTGGATGAATGCGTCTGCTGCGGAGGCTCTGTGGGAGGACATTTTTTCAGCGTAGCGGAAGGTGGAATAATTTGTGAGAAATGCGTGAAAACTTTTGAAGAAAGTAACACGAATGAAGCATTGATTTATCGTGTAAATTTTGGTATAGTAGATATACTAAAATATTTTCGGAAAGAGCCGTTTTCCGCGTTTGAAAAAATCGCGCTGGACGACGCAATCTTAAAAAAACTAAACAGCATTATGAAAAGCTGGATGGCTTATCATTTTGACATAGGAAAATTGAAAAGTGAGGGGTTTTCCGTCACGGAACCGATATAATTAAAAAATAACAGGAGGTATTGTAATGGAAATCACATTGGAAAAAATCGAACTGGTGAAAGACAGAACAGGCGTATCCTACAAGGAAGCCAAGGACGCTCTGGAAGCAGCGGACGGCAGTGTTGTCGACGCAATCATCGCAATCGAAGAAACGGTTGACATTAAGAAAAGCGGCAAGACAAACGAATTCGTAGGCGAGACAATGGATAAAATCAAAGAACTCGTAAAGAAGGGGAATATTTCCAAAATTGCCGTAAAAAAGGGCGATGAAACAATCGTCAATATTCCGGTGAATGTCGGCGTTGTGGGAGCCATCGTTGCTCCATGGGGGGTTATCGCGGCGGCAATCGCAACGGTAGGATTTAAGTGCAGAGTGGAGCTTACGACGACAGACGGCAAGGTAATCGACATCAGCAAGCGCGCAGAGGGCTTTGCCGGTGACATGAAGGAAAAAGGCTCGGTGGTATTCGACGGTGTGATAGAAAAAGGTACAGGCGTTGTAAACAGCGTGAAGGAAAAAGCACCGGAAGTGATGAACGATGTTATGGAAAAGGGAGTGGGTGCATACAACACGCTGAAGGATGCGGCTGCCGATAAATACAGCGAATTTAAAGCTAAGAAAGAAAATGCAGCGGAAGAAGCGGGGGAAGCGGCAGACGACATCGCTGACGCAGTCAGCGAAGCAGCAAGCGACATCTGCGAAAAAGCAGGCGAAGTGCTTGAAAGCGCGGCAGAAGCAGCAGCCGAAGCGGCAGAAAAAGTAAAGGAAAAAAGCGGTGGCTTTTGGGGACTGTTCGGCAAGAAGAAAGCAGATGCCGAAGAGAGTGAATCGCAGGCGGCGGAAACCGCTGAGGCTTCGACAGCAGAAGAAGCCCCTGCAGCAGAAGCAGACGAAAAACCGGAAGAAACAACTCCGGAAGAATAAAATAACGAAAGAATAGGTAGGTTTTTTAGAATGAGCGATGTAAACAGAGAAGCAACAATGGAAAAAGTGGTAGCCCTTTGCAAAAACAGAGGGTTTGTATATCCGGGTTCGGAAATTTACGGCGGTCTTGCGAACACATGGGACTACGGTCCTCTGGGCGCTGAGCTGAAAAAGAATGTTAAGAACGCATGGTGGAGAAAATTCGTGCAGGAATCCAAGTACAATGTTGGACTTGATGCAGCGATTCTTATGAATCCGCAGACATGGGTAGCTTCCGGTCACGTGGGAGGATTCTCCGACCCGCTGGTAGACTGCAAATCCTGTAAATCCAGATTCAGAGCGGATAAGCTGATTGAAGATTTCCATGCGGCAAACAATATGCCGGAAATCGTCGTAGACGGCTGGAGCAATGAAGATCTGGAAAAATACATCGCTGAACATAACATTCCATGTCCGGACTGCGGTAAATCCGATTTCACGGGCATCCGTCAGTTCAACCTGATGTTTAAGACTTTCCAGGGCGTAACCGAAGACTCAAAATCTGAGCTTTATCTGCGGCCGGAAACAGCACAGGGCATTTTCGTAAACTTTAAAAATGTACTGAGAACTTCCCGTAAGAAGGTTCCGTTCGGAATCGGA
>CABQMM010000336.1 GCA_902465215.1 uncultured Bacillota bacterium | reverse complement strand
TCCTGCAGCCGCCCTGAAAGAGCATCCTTTGTCGATTTTGGTTCTGATGCGAAGCATGTTCAACTGGCGGCGGATTCCGAAGATGATGGAACTAAAGCAGCTTTTGATGACTGCAATCGAAGAGCATCCCGAAATGCCGCAGGAGGAGCGTGGCAACCTGCTTGGCGAATGTGACCTGATTATGAGTTTTCTTTGCTACAACGACATCAGCGCCATGAGCCGCCTCCACCGGAGTGCGAGCGAGCAGATGTCCCGCCCTGCAATCAGTATTCAGAAGACAGGCGGCTGGACCTTCGGTTCCCCGTCGGTGCTGATGATGTTTTACAGAGGGCCGAGCGAACTTGCAGGGGAACTTGCCGAAATGGATGAGTGCATGCCCCACTACTATAAAATCACGAACGGACACGGTCAAGGTGCCGAAAAAATCATGCGCGCAGAAGCTGCTTTTATGCAGGGAAATTTCACGGACGCTGAAATTGCTTTGGAAAGTGCCTATACACAGATTGCAGGAAACGGGCAGGAAAATATGACTTTATGCTGTGATTTTCTGGCATGGCGTCTTTCGCTTTGCACGGGCTTTCATCCGTCATGCACCGCAGAAGAACGCACGGCGCAGCTTCTGCAATATCACAATGCAGCTTGGCTGAATATTTGGAACACTTCCCGTGCCTATTATTATGCACTGCTTGGGGATACCGGCAAAATTCCTGAAATCTTTGCCTCCCACATGCTTTCTTCCGTTAACACCCTTGCACCCGGAAAGCCTATGATTGAAATGATTGAGAATCAGGTCTATTTAGCCCAGGGGGCGTATGCAAAGGTACTTGCCCGCAGTGAAGCACAGCTTGCGATGTGCAGTGAAATGCACTATGCGCTCGTGGCTCTGCATGTTCAAATTCAGCAGGCGGCAGCTTATGAAATGCTGGGAAAACGCCCGGAGGCACGCAAAATCCTGGAAACTGCGCTTGAAGCCGCCGCGCCGGATGAACTTCTGATGCCTTTTATCGAAAATTATGCTTATCTGAAAGAACTCTTGGAAGTGGACGAACAGCTTGGAGATAATTTCGTCCTGCGCATTATCGAACTTGGAAAAAAGCTCGAACTCCGAAAGAAACAGCTGCGTGCGCAGTCTGTTCGCCCTGCCGTCTTTGACGTACTGACGGAGCGCGAATATGCAATCGTGCGGCTCATGGCGGAGCGTCTAAGCAATCGGGAAATTGCCGAAAAGCTCTTTCTTTCCGAGGGGAGCGTGAAGCAGTATGTGAGCCAGATTTACGCGAAACTCAGCATTGACGGCGATACCCGCACCAAGAAAAGACGACTGATTACCCTTACTGCGGAGAAAAACTAACCATTGGTTAATATATTTTTTATAAAATCCATCGTATACTATCGGTATGGTGGATTTTTTTATGCGATAGATGCGGGAAGGAGGGAACGCATTGGAACGAAAATATATCGAATCTGTGAAGCCGCTCGGCGACCATATTCTGCAGGTGGACTTTTTGTCCGGCAGCCGCCTGCTCCTGAATATGAAACCGTATCTGGACAGCATCCGTTTTCGGCCGCTCAAAAGCCCCCTCGTCTGGCAAAGCGCAGCCACAAACGGCCTGTTTGTGCGCTTTGAGAATGTGGAACTGAGCCATGACGAAATCATGGTAATGGCGGAACAGGGAAATCCGATTATACAGCAATAATTTTACAGGAGGAAAATGATGAAAAGAAAAATTTTAAGCATATTGCTATGCATCGCAGTCTGCATCACGATGATGCCGATGGCAGCGTATGCGGCAGATATCAGTACCGGTATCACGATAGCCGGCATAAAGGTAACTTCAGTGGGGCCTGTCACCGGAAATAACAATATTACGAGTGGCACTGTATCTTACGCCGTTGAAGACGGGAATCGAATCCTGACACTCATGAATGCAACAATCAATGGCCAGATTTACATCATAGGCAGTGACCCGGTCACGATTAAAATTGAAGGTACGAACACAATTACAGGTCCCTCTGGAAGTACAGCTGAAGATTCCGGAATTTACTTGACCACTGCCAAGCTGACAATTTCAGGGGATGACTCTGCTGCTAGTCTGCAAGTCACATCAAACGGCTCGACTGCAATTTACTGCAATTCCAGTATATCTTTCAAAAATGTGAATGTAACAGCAATCGGAGTACCCGGAATTGAAAATAAAAGCGGAAGCGTCCAAATTGAACAAAGCATTATTTCTTCAAATAAAATGACAACAGCAACCGGCATTAAGGGTAGTGACATTGAGCTTACAAATGCTGATATTTCTACTTCTGAATTTAAATCCGGAGTAACGAAGTCCCTTGTTTATAAGGAAAAAACGA
>CABQMM010000335.1 GCA_902465215.1 uncultured Bacillota bacterium | reverse complement strand
GCTGTTGGATTTCGTCAATAATACGCTGTTTCCGACGCTGAAAAATCTACCAGTCGATGCGTCCACACCCATCAAAAAAGCCATTGTGCAGACGACTTTTGCAGATGCCAACAACTATATGAAAGACGGGGTGCTTCTGCGACAGGTCATTGGCGTAATTGACGAACTCGACCTCACCGATTATGAGGAAAGCCACGCCTTTGGCGAAATTTACGAGACAATTCTAAAGGAATTGCAAAGCGCTGGCTCGGCTGGTGAATTTTACACGCCCCGCGCAGTAACAGATTTTATGGCGCAGATGATTGACCCCCAAATTGGGGAAACTATGGCAGACTTTGCCTGCGGTACGGGTGGATTCATCACAAGCTGGCTGAAAGAACTGAAGAAAAAAGTCAAAACCACAGAAGACGAAGAAAAGTACGCCAACTCTATTTACGGCATCGAGAAAAAGCAGTTTCCCTATATGCTTTGCATCACAAATATGCTGTTGCATGATTTGGACGTGCCGCAGGTGTTCCACGACAACACCTCGCCAGCAGCGAAACGGCAGACCTCTTTATGTCGGTCATTATGTACCGCTTGAAGGAAAACGGACGAGCTGCCGTTATTCTGCCGGACGGTTTTCTGTTCGGTACGGATAACGCAAAGGTTGCCATCAAAACAAAGTTGTTCTCGGAATTTAATGTGCATACGATCATTCGTATGCCGGGCAGCGTGTTCTCTCCGTATACATCCATCACGACCAATATTTTGTTCTTTGACCGTACCGGCTCGACAGAGGAAACGTGGTTTTACCGTTTGGATATGCCGGAGGGCTACAAGCATTTCAGCAAAACAAAGCCCATGAAGCTGGAGCATTTTGCCCCGGCGGTTGCATGGTGGCATGGCCGCGCACCGATTCAGCAGGACGGCTTTGACAAGGCAAAAAAGTATACTTTGCAGGAAATCAAAGACCGCAACTATAACATTGACCTTTGCGGCTACCCGCACGAGGAAGAAGAAATCCTGCCGCCGAAAGAACTGATTCAGCAGTATCAGGAAAAGCGCGCCAGCCTGAATGCCGATATTGACAGGATTCTTGCGCAGATTACGGAAGTCCTCGGCATTGATTTGGATGCCCAAGATTGATTTGAGGTTCCGATTTGGAACCTCAAAATAGGAGTACAAAACATGAGCGAGATACAAGCAAAAGAAGAAAAATCACTGGTTTCTGCGGTTATGAATGAAAGCGATTTACGCAGCCTTGTCTATGTGATTCGCGGCCAGCAGGTCATGCTGGACAGTGATTTGGCGGCTTTGTATCAGGTGGAAACAAAAGTGTTCAATCAGGCAGTAAGCAGAAACATTGAGCGCTTCCCGGAAAACTTCCGTTTTCAACTGACGGCGGAAGAATATGTAGCTTTGAGGTCACAACTTGTGACCTCAAACGGGCGCGGTGGTCGTCGGTATCTGCCATATGCCTTTACGGAACAGGGAATTGCCATGCTGTCCGGCGTACTGCGCAGCGATGTCGCGGTTCAAATGTCGATTCGTATTATGAACACATTTGTGGAGATGCGCCGCTTTATTGCCAATAATGCGCTTCTGTTTGAGCGTATCAGCAATATTGAACTGAAACAGCTTGAATATCAAAAAAGCACGGACGAGCGCTTTGACAAAGTGTTCCGGTACATCGACGACCATGCCGAGTCGCAGCAGAAAATTTTCTTTGATGGGCAGATTTATGATGCGTTCAGTCTGCTGGTTTCGTTGATTCAAAAGGCAGAAAGAGAAATCGTTCTGATAGACGGTTATGTGGACGTCAATACGCTGAATTTGCTTGCCAAGAAGCAGCCCAATGTGCGCGTAAAATGTTATACCTATGCAAGTGCGCGGCTGACAAATCAGGACGTTGCCCAGTTTAATGCGCAGTATCCGACACTGGAAGTGACAAGAACGCAGGTGTTCCATGACCGCTTCTTGATTTTGGACGGAACGACAGCGTACCACATTGGAGCCTCGCTGAAAGATGCCGGTAAAAAGTGCTTTGGTATCACACTGCTGGAAGAACTGCAGCTGATAGCCGACCTTTTGAACCGACTGAAAAATGTGTAAGGAGAAGTTATGACCGGGCAGCAACTGAAAAATTCAATCTTGCAGATGGCGGTGCAAGGCAAGCTGGTTCCGCAGGACCCCAACGACGAACCAGCCTCCGTCCTGCTGGAACGCATCCGTGCGGAGAAAGAAAAACTCATCAAAGAGGGAAAAATCAAGAAAGAGAAGAACCCTTCTGTAATTTTTCGTGGAGCCGATAATTTGCCTTATGAGAAGATCGGCAAAAATGAACCTGTCTGCATTGCCGATGAAGTACCGTTTGATATCCCGG
>CABQMM010000334.1 GCA_902465215.1 uncultured Bacillota bacterium | reverse complement strand
GTTAAAATTTTAACCAAAACTTCTTGATTTTTGTGTTATTGTGTGATTAAATAGAACTGCATACAAAAAGAGACTTAGTATGCGGCGAAAAGAAACATAAAGTCTTAAGGAGGATACATAAAAATGAGAGAAGTTGTAATTGTAAGTGCAGCAAGAACACCAATCGGAAGCTTTGGCGGTTCCTTAAAGGGAATCCCTACAAGAAAATTAGGCGCTATCGCTATCAAGGCTGCTGTTGAAAGAGCAGGAATCAAGCCGGAAATGGTTGAAGAAGTTATCATGGGCGCTGTTCTTCAGGGCGGATTAGGTCAGAACGTCGCAAGACAGATGACACTTGATGCAGGCCTTCCGATCGAAGTTCCTGCAATGACAATTAATAAAGTTTGCGGTTCCGGATTAAGAGCTGTTGAACTTGCTGCTCAGATCATCAAAGCAGGCGATGCTGATATCGTAGTTGCAGGCGGTGCAGAAAACATGTCCGCTACAGCATATGCTATGCCGGCTGCAAGATGGGGCGCAAGAATGAACAACGCTCAGATGGTTGACATGATGGTTAACGATGGTCTTTGGGACGCATTCAACGGATACCACATGGGTATCACTGCTGAAAACGTTGCTGAACAGTGGGGAATCACAAGAGAAGAATTAGACGAATTCTCCGTAATCTCCCAGAACAGAGCTGAAGAAGCAATCAAAGCAGGTAAGTTCAAAGATGAAATCGTTCCAGTTGAAATTCCGCAGAGAAAAGGTGATCCAATCATCTTCGATACAGACGAATTCCCTAAATTCGGAACTACAATGGAAAAAGTTGCTAAGTTAAAAGGCGCTTTCAAGAAAGACGGCGTTGTTACAGCTGCTAACGCTTCCGGTATCAACGATGCTGGTGCTGCTGTAGTAGTAATGAGCAAAGAAAAAGCTGATGAATTAGGAATCAAGCCGCTTTGCACAATTAAGTCCTATGCTTCCGCAGGTGTTGACCCATCCATCATGGGCGTTGGTCCAGTTCCTGCTTCCAAGAAAGCATTAGACAAGGCTGGTTTAACAATTGCTGATATGGACTTAGTAGAAGCAAACGAAGCTTTCGCAGCTCAGTCCCTTGCAGTAAGAAAAGACTTAGGATTAGATCCTGAAAAGACAAACGTAAACGGCGGAGCTATCGCTATCGGACACCCAATCGGAGCTTCCGGCTGCAGAATCTTAATCTCCCTGATTTACGAAATGATGAAGAGAGACTCCAAGTACGGTCTTGCTACATTATGTATCGGTGGCGGTATGGGAACTGCATTAGTCGTTGAAAGATAATTGCTCGCACGAATAATTACGAAATGAACAATATCAAGGCACCTCGCAAGGGGTGCCTTGACTTTTTGCATTAATTAGTCGTATAATTTCATTGAATAAAAAGGGTAAAAAGACCCTAAATATTCAATGGAAGAGGACGGAAGAATGAAAGCAAAGATAGAAAAAACGAACGCGATGAGAAGGCTCGACGCGCTGAAAATTAAATATAAGGAGCATACCTATACCGATACGGACGCGGTCAGCGGCGTGGAAGTTGCCGAGGTACTGAACCAAGAGCATGGAAGAGTGTTTAAAACACTCGTTACACAAGGCAGAAGCAGGAATTATTATGTTTTCATGGTTCCGGTGGCAGAAGAACTGGACTTAAAGAAGGCGGCGAAAGCGGTCGGAGAGAAGTCGATTGAGATGATAAAATCAAAAGAACTGCTGCCGCTCACGGGATATATTCACGGCGGATGCAGTCCGATTGGAATGAAGAAATTCTTTACGACGACGATACACAAAACCGCCGCTGATTACGAAACGATTTTCTTCAGCGGCGGTCGTATTGGTTTTCAGATTGAACTTGCTTTCAGCGATTTGCAAAAGGCAATTAAAATTCAGACAGCGGATATTATCTCTTCAGATATTCTTCCAGAGTAATGCCCTGCTCTGTGATTTCCTCAGCGGCATCAACACCGACATAGCGCAGATGCCAAGGCTCATAATCGTAGCCTGTAATGTCGGTTTTGCCCTTCGGGTAGCGGATGATGAAGCCGTATTCTGCACAGTGCTTGTTAATCCACTTGCCTTCGGAAGTCTTCGCGAAGTCCTGCGTGAGAGTCCAGCCTGTGGACTTCGTTACAAGGTCGATGGCATAACCCGTGTGGTGCTCGCTTCTGCCCGGATATGCGGAGCGGATGTCGCGGAGCTTCTTGCCCATGGTGTTCAGATAGTTGTTGTAAAGCCATTTCTGCGTGCTGTAGGTACGGTATGCAGAGCAGATTTTGAAACGGATGCCGTCAGCTTTGGCGGCTTTTCTCATTTTTTTGAAGGCTTTGTAAGCGTCAGCCTTCATTTCCAG
>CABQMM010000333.1 GCA_902465215.1 uncultured Bacillota bacterium | reverse complement strand
AACTCACTTTTCTTCTTCAATATCTAAAAAGCCGAAAAAATTAGAACAAAAACTTAAAAAAGGCCTTCTACATCTAATTTCCCAAAATGAGATGCCTAATAGCTCGCGGCTATCAGGCGAATATCGACTTGGATTTTTTGAGGGAAAGTATGTTGACATTTTTAAGGAGAGGGTGGTATTATTTTGTAGAACTATACCGTTTCACTTTTCTGAAGATTTTTGATAAAAATGTCAAAAATTTCTAAAGGAGGTACAGCGAAATATAATTTTCCTATGGAGGCATTCCAATGATTAATATGTACCACCAACAGCTTTTCTTCAGTGAAGCTCAGAAAATAATCGGCAAAAGAGAGGCCGGTTATTATACTTTGGCGTGTGTGAATATCGACAACTTCAAAATTATTAACGAACAGTACGGAAAAGACACTGCGGATGCCGTCCTGAAATATGTTGCGAATTGTATTGATGAATGTGCGGCTGCGCTGGGCGGCATATGCGGGCATGCTATGGCAGATGAATTCCTGCTGTTATACCCGACAGAATTTACCGGCTCGAAATTGGTGAAAGACTATTATGCGAAGGTCTGCGTGCCGGATTGCCTTGAACGAAGAATCAGTTTGAGAATCGGAAGGTACTTGATTGATAATCCAAAGGAGACAATGGAGTCTATGTATTACCGTGCGCAGATTGCGGCGGATCATATACGTGGAGACTACGAGAGAAACAGTGCGCAGTATAACGAAGCGATGAAAAATGCGCTTTTGTATAAACAGCAGATTGTTTTTAATATGGATGAAGCTTTGCAAAAAAAGGAATTTGAAATTTGGCTCCAACCGCAGTATAATCATGTGACGGGCGCAATTATCGGCGCAGAGGCCTTAGTGCGTTGGAAACGAAAGGGAAAATATATACCGCCGGCGAAATTCATCCGCCTGTTTGAAGAAAGCGGATTTATTTACCAGATGGATAAATTTGTATGGGAGGGCGTTTGTGCTTTGCTCCGAAAATGGATGGATGAAGGCAGAGAGCCTTTGCCGTTGTCCGTTAATATTTCCAGAAAAGATATACTCCATGAAAACTTTATGGATACTTTCATAGGACTGGCAAAAAAATATAAAATTCCGCCGGAATTGCTCCGTGTGGAAATAACGGAATCGGTACTGACTGAATCGGAAAGCAAGGTTAGGGCGAATATCAATGAACTGATTCGTCTGGGTTATACCGTTGAAATTGATGATTTCGGCAGCGGATATTCTTCGCTGAACACGCTGAAAGATGTTCCTGCATCGGTACTGAAACTGAATATGCGTTTTTTTGAAAAGACACAGAATGCCGACCGTGCGGGTAATATCATTGAATCTGTTGTCCGTATGGCAAAATGGCTGGATATGGCTGTTATCGCAGAAGGTGTAGAGGAAAAAGAGCAGGCGGATTTTTTGAAATCCATCGGATGCTATTATATACAGGGATATTACTATGCAAAACCGATGCCGATTGCAGAGTTTGAAGCATGGGTAAAAAATTATAGAAAAGAGAAGAATTTGGCAGGAATGAATTCTGTCGAAAACTTTGAGAACAATGATTTTTGGAATCCAAAATCTATGGAAACTCTGATTTTTAACAGTTATATCGGAGGGGCCTGTATCTTTGAATACTCCGGAGACAAGACGGAGGTTCTGCGCATAAATGATGAATATATCCGCCAGTTCCGCGGTATCTTAGAACCGAACATAGACTTGAATCGGGCGGGAATCGTAAACTATCTGAATGAAGAGGGGCATGTAACGCTGGGCGGCTCTAAAATCCTGAGCAGCCGCGCTTATCCGTACGGTCTGAAAGCTTCGGTTGGACTGAGCTATGATGAAAGTGAAAAAATTTTTACAGCAGAGATTCAGGTTCTTAGTGGTGCAGGGAATGAACTGGCGACTTCGGACTTTGAGGTGAAGCCGATTAACAGATGAAGGAATCCACAATTACAGGCTATGGCGCAGCACGGTGATTTTATAAACAAAAAAGAAAATCGCACCTGCAATAAACTGCAAGTGCGAAGGTTGCTAATATATATATTGCTTATAGTTTTTCTACCTCTTCGGTGGAAAGCCCGGTTATCTCTGCGATGTCAGCAGTCAGGATGCCTTTCGCCTTCATGCTTTTCGCAATTTCACGCTTTTCATGTGCGGCGCCTTCATCGTACCCATAGCTCCAACGAATCTTCATTTCTTCTTCTATCGTCATAATCTGTGTCACCTCCGTATCGCGGTTGACTTCCTCGACCTTTTCGTGGATGCGTTTGACGAAATCGTCATTTTCGTCAACTTCCTCACGCTTCACATAAGTAAAGAAAGTTTCCAGTTCTTTCGGAATCT
>CABQMM010000332.1 GCA_902465215.1 uncultured Bacillota bacterium | reverse complement strand
CGTCCGATATGTCTGCTTTTTACTTCTGCATGAATTGCGTCGATGACATCCTCCAATGGCTCAACCTCTGCTGCTGTAATCGGGTCATCGTTTTCAAACGCATCAATTGCCAGAGTCACAACTTCCTTCACAGCATCCATAAATACAGCCACCTCTGCCTGCGCGCTCTGCGAAAAGCTGAGATTCTTCTTATGCAGTTCCTCTGCGGTCTCTGCGATATTTCTTGCATGGTCTGTGATTCTCTCCAAGTCTCCTAAATTATGCAGAATCATCGTCAGTGTTTTGCTGTCCTCTTCGCTGATGTCAAGTCTTGAAAGCCTTACGATATAAGCACCTAAAGCGTCCTCATAGCGGTCGATTTTTTCTTCTATCAGATAAACATAATCGCATTTGTCCCTGTCAAATTCCTTCATCAGTTTCATAGACGTGAAGATACAGTCCCTTGCGTGATTTGCCATCTTGGTTGCAACAGCTTTACACTGCGTTACCGCAAAGCTCGGAGTTGCCAAAAATCTTTCTTCCAAAAGATTTAATGTTTCGTCCTGGCTCTTTGCCTCCGGCGCGTCTTTTACTACCATATTTGCCAGTTTTTCTAAAGCCTTGGTGAAAGGCAGCAGCAGCAAGGTACAGCCGATGTTGAAGATGCTGTGGATAACTGCGACATTCGCCGGATTTACAACATTGCCAAGGAAGTCGAAATGCACGAACGCATTTGCAGTATAAAACACCGTCAAGAACACGATTGTACCTATGATGTTAAATGAAAGATGCACAGCTGCAACTCTCTTTGCACCGATGGACGAAAGAATTGCTGTAATACATGTTCCGATATTCTGACCCATGATAATCGGAATCGTCGTTCCGTATGTAACGGCACCGGTTTTGCAAAGTGCCTGCAGAATGCCAACCGAAGCGGATGAACTCTGGATTGCTGCGGTAAAAACGGCTCCTGCCGCAACACCGAGGATCGGATTGCTGAACATGGTGAGAACATTTACAAATTCCGGCACATCCGCCAGTGGCTTTACTGCCGAACTCATAATATCCATGCCGTACATCAGTACTGCAAAACCGATTAAAATCAATCCAATGTCATATTTTTTTTCGCTCTTCATAAACATCATAAAGATGATTGCCACTGCTGCAAGAATCGGCGAAAAAGACATCGGATTCAGCATCTGAATGAAGAAGCTGTCTCCTTCGATTCCGGAAAGGCTGAGAAGCCAAGCCGTAGCCGTTGTTCCTATGTTTGCGCCCATGATAACCGGAATCGCCTGTCTGAGCGACATAATTCCTGAGTTTACGAAACCCACCAGCATGACAGTCGTCGCTGACGAGCTTTGAATGACCGCCGTTACCGCAGTTCCCAAGAGCACTCCCTTAGGCACATTCGATGTCAGGCGGCTCAAAATTTCTTCAAGTTTACTTCCGGACGCTTTCTTGAGTCCGTCTCCCATTGTCTCCATACCGAACAGGAACAGGCAGAGCCCGCCGATCAGCTGAAGAATTCCAAAAAAATCCATTACTGTTCTCCTCTAACTTTTCTTTAACATTCTTTTTTCACACTATCGTCCAGTTCTATTTTACCTGAAATTTTCGTAAAGAAAAGTTAAATGTATGTAAAATAATACGGGTGAAGAATACGCTCTCCGCCCGCATTTCTTTACTCATTTTTCTTTGTTACTACCGCGGATGCAACCCGGTGTTCCTTGACATTCTCGACTTTTATCATCAGCCTGTCTGTTTCCAATTCGAAAGCGGTCCCGTCCGGCGGTATGTTTCCCATTTCTCCCAGAATATATCCTCCGAAAGTATCGTATTCCTCCATCGGCAGCGCGATGTCCAGCTCTTCCGCCACATCTTCGATGTCCGCAAACCCTTGAATTTTCCACTTATTTTCGCTCAGCGGCTCGATTTCCGCAGGCCTTGGCGTTTCGCCTTCCTCAAACAACTCACCGATTAGCAATTCCACAAGGTCATGCATGGTTGCAATACCGCTCATCCCGCCATATTCATCGATTGCCACCGCAAAATGCACGCCAGTTTCCTTCATCCTTTTGCAAAGCACATCCGCCTTCATGTTTTCCGGCACAAAATATGCTTTACGCAGGCATTTTTCCAAAACAGCTTCTTTCGTCAAGCCCTCTGACCATTCCATTCTGAAAAAATCACGAACATCCATAACGCCGATGATGTCATCGCTGTCTTCGCCACATACAGGCATGTAATTATGCCTGCTGTTTGTAATCGTTTCCTTCCAGTCAGCCAGCGAATCTTCCGTGTAGAGCATCACAACATCGGTTCTGTGCGTGCAAAGCTCCTCAACCGAAATATCGTTGAAATCAAGCACATTTTGAATCATTTCGTTTTC
>CABQMM010000331.1 GCA_902465215.1 uncultured Bacillota bacterium | reverse complement strand
CCCTTTGTCCAGCGGCACGCAGATGCCTAGACCCCCCAGCACCGCAAAGTAACTTTCCAGCCATTCCTCCCGGTTCTTTCCGATGATAGCTATGCGCTTTCCCTGCATGCCGCGGAGCATGAGCGCAGCCCCCAGCAAATTCACCCGTTCGTAAAATGCAGCGAAAGAAATGTGCTCATAGGAGACTTCTTTTCCTCTTTTTGTTTTTATAATAAATGCATCATCACCGCAAAACTCCTTCGCACTGTAGCGAAGAAGCGCACGCAGATTCTCGTGGCGCACCGGTGTAAAAACTTTTTTTAACTCTCCGATTCTAATCAAAATGTATTCTCCTTATTCTATATGGTTTTGTTATTTTTATCTCAAAGTGGTTATAAACTATATATTATATAGTTTTGATAACTATGATATACCGATTTTTATGAAAAGTCAATAGGTGTGACGATATATAGTTATTATAACCGCAAAATATTGTTGTAAAAACTAAAAAAACAGTGTAGAATAAACGCAAGAATATGAAATTAAGAAAAAGAATGCAGGAAGGGAAGTATCGTATGAAAAAAGAAAGAAGTCTGGAAAATTTTCGCCTGCCGCGCTGGCAGCAGCTGCCTGCAATGCCGCTGTATCTGGAGCAGGTGCTTTCCCTGCTGGAGGAATGGCTGGGTGCATATTTAGGAAATGAAGAAGGGAAAGTCTTAACAAAGACGATGATTAATAATTATGTCAAGCTGCATTTTATCAAGCCGCCGATTCGCAGAAAGTACGACAGGGTGACCGTAGCCTCGCTGTTTGTAATTGCAATCCTTAAACCGGTGTACTCCATTGAGGAAATCGGATATTTGATTCGGCTGTCATTAGGCCACACCGATTCGGAGGCGGCTTATGACGAGTTTTGCGAAAAGGCGGAGGCAGCGGTGAGCCATGCTTTTCACCGCACAACGATGGAGAGAGAAACGAATGCAAGCGACCCGCGTCAGCTCTTGTGGAATGCCTGCAATGCTTTCGCGTGTCAGCTCTATGTGAGAAGAACTTATCTGGAAGACGCGATGCGGCAGGAAGGATGAGGATTCGCCAACCGTCGGAATGGAAATCCGCCAATCGTCGGAAAAATATTTCGCCAATCGTCGGAAAAAAGTAGTATTTTTTGAAAATACCGTGTATACTATGGAGGAACGATTAATTTGAGGTGAATTTGATGAGAAAATACAGAAAAAGAATTGCCGATGATATTTTGAAAAGAAAACTTGAGGGAAAAGGTGCCGTACTTATCGAAGGCCCTAAATGGTGCGGTAAAACTACTACTGCAGAGCAGGTTGCCGCAAGTATTTTATATATGGATGATCCGGAAAAGAAAGAACAAAATATTTCCATGTCGGAGCTCAATCCAAGACGCCTTTTGAAAGGCGAAACACCGAGGCTGATTGACGAATGGCAGCTTGCACCGAAACTGTGGGATGCCGTACGATTTGAAGTCGACCACCGTGATGCCCTTGGTCAGTTTGTACTGACGGGTTCAGCCGTCCCTGCTGACACGAAGGAAATTACGCACTCGGGTACCGGGCGTTTCACATGGCTGACGATGAGGACGATGAGTTTGTATGAATCGGGCGATTCGACCGGTGAAGTCAGCTTGAAGGAGTTGTTTGACGGCAAGGAAATTATCGATGGAGAATCGAGTATTACAATTGACCGTCTGGCGTTTCTGGTGTGCCGGGGCGGGTGGCCGCAGGCGGTAGATATGCGCGATGAGATTGCTTTGGATCAGGCACGGGATTATTTTGATGCAGTTGTGCGTTCTGACATTAACAGAGCGGATAATGTACAGAAAAATCTGGAGAGAGTACGCAGACTCATGCTTTCCTATGCCCGAAATCAAGGAGGACAGGTACCGAATACCGTGCTCGCGGAGGATATCTCCGCAAATGATGAAGTATCCATAAGCGAGGAGACCGTGGCTTCCTATATTAACGCGCTTCGCAAAATTTTTGTTGTGGAAGATATGCCTGCATGGAATCCTAACCTGCGTTCAAAAACAGCGATTCGTTCATCAGACACTCGATATTATACAGACCCTTCCATTGCAGCGGCAGCCTTGGGAATAGGCCCGCAGGATTTACTTAACGACTTGCGAACCTTCGGATTTCTTTTCGAAACTCTTTGCATCAGAGATCTTCGGGTATTTGCAGATGCGCTCGGCGGACAGGTTTATCATTATCGCGATAAAGATGGGCTCGAATGCGATGCTGTCGTTCATTTGAGAAATGGCAGATATGGCTTGATTGAAATAAAACTCGGCGGGGATAAACTCATAGAGGAAGGTGCAAACGCTTTGAAAGCTATGGAGACCAAAATCGATACAGACTTTAAATGAAATGGTAAATGAA
>CABQMM010000330.1 GCA_902465215.1 uncultured Bacillota bacterium | reverse complement strand
TATCGCTCTGATTGGCGCAAACGGCGCCGGTAAGACGACGACGCTGCACACGATTACAGGCCTTCTCAAGGCGAAATCCGGCAGTGTGAAGTTTGAGGGCAAGGAATTAACGAAGATGCCGCCGCATAAAATCGTAGAGATGGGTATGGCGCATGTGCCGGAAGGCAGAAGAATTTTTCAGCAGCTTTCGGTATATAAAAATCTGGATTTGGGTGCATATACGCGCAAAGACAAGCAGGAATACGCGAAGAATCTGGAAATGGTTTATGAGAAATTTCCGAGGCTTGAAGAAAGAAAAAGTCAGATTGCGGGTACTTTGTCAGGCGGCGAGCAGCAGATGCTTGCAATGGGCAGGGCACTGATGTCCAGCCCGAAGATCATTCTGATGGATGAACCTTCGATGGGTCTGTCGCCTCTTTTTGTGGGTGAGGTTTTCAAAATCATCCAGGAGATTAAGAAGAGCGGAACGACCGTTTTGCTGGTTGAGCAGAACGCGAAGAAGGCGCTGGAAGTTGCGGATCGGGCTTACGTACTGGAAACAGGGAAAATCGTTCTCAGCGGGGATGCAAAGGATTTGATGAATGACGAAGCAGTAAAGAAAGCTTACTTAGGCGAGTAAAAGTTAGGAGAATGATATGGAGAAATATGTAATTACAATCGCCCGTGAATACGGAAGCGGCGGAAGAGGAATCGCACATCGTCTGGCAGAGGCTCTTGGCATAAGATATTATGACAAGGAGCTGATTCGCATGGCGTCTGAAGACAGCGGAATCAGCGAGGCACTGTTCAATCTTACCGACGAAAAACTTGAGGATAAATTCCTGCGTAAACACGGAATCTCCAAAGGGGCGCTGGTTTCCCAGCCGCATCCTGAAAATAAACTGACGAAAGAAGAGCTTTTTAAGTTCCAGTCCGAGATTATCCGCAGAGTGGCGGATCAGGACGAGTCTTGCATTATCATCGGAAGATGTGGGCAGTACATTCTGCGCGATCACCCGAACCTTGTGCGCGTGTTCATTCATGCGGACAAGGACTACTGCATCGAAAAGCTGATGCAGCGGTACGGAATTGATAAGTCGGAAGCAACGGCACTGCATGATAAGACGGACAAAAACCGTGCCGATTACCACAAGCACTACACCGGAACGGAGTGGACGGATGTCCGCAATTACGACTTGTCGCTGGACACTTCCAAGCTGTCGCAGGAGGAATGCATCCGCATTATCGAAAATTACATAAAGAGCAGATAAATCCGGAAGGATTACATAAAAATTATCTGAAAAGCCCCGAAAGGAAATCCCGCCTTTCGGGGCTTTTTTCTTTTAGGACTTTTTATGTGCGCCCCCATGCTCACATATCGGATGTTTCTATTTAAACCATTTTTTCCTCTTGAAGAGCAGGATTTCGATGAGCACCACAACGGCGGAAAAAACCGCCACGCAGCCGTAGGCATACGGGTGCGAAAGTTCAGGCATATTGCGGAAGTTCATTCCGTACCAGCCTGTAATCAGCGTCAGCGGCATGAAAATCGTTGTGATAATCGTCAGAAGCTGCATAATCTGATTCTGCCGGATGTCAATGCGGGACTGGCGCAATTCGCGCAACTG
Source organism: uncultured Bacillota bacterium (assembly GCA_902465215.1). Classification (GTDB taxonomy): domain Bacteria; phylum Bacillota; class Clostridia; order Peptostreptococcales; family Anaerovoracaceae; genus CAG-238. The sequence goes on along the minus strand of CABQMM010000330.1, from coordinate 785 downwards.
GATCGAATATTCTTTGAGGCTTGCAACCAGTGCGCCGAGTCTCTTTATCTTGTTGTCGTAAATTTCCGGGAGCGGCTTCGCCTTCATGTGCTGCTCCGCCGCCCACTGCTGAATCGTGTCGCTTGCGTCGGAAAGCCGGTCATAGTACATGCCGAGCGCCGAAAGATTTTTTCGTATTGCAAGGATTGTCTTTTCAAAATCCACATCGCTATCCTCTTTTTCGCCGGTTATGATATCCTCGAGGTCTTCAAGTTCGTCCTCATAACCCTGCAGGAAAAGCATATCGTCTTTAATCATGTACTCCATGAGATCATAGAGAAGGAAAATCGGCGAATCGCTCGCATGCGGCTCTGCGGTTTCAAGCGCGGCAAGGAGCGTTGAAACATAGTCCGTATCGTCGATAAAGAGAAGACGGCCTTCCGTGATACAGTAGCCGAAAATCTGCTTTTCTAGTGAAACTTCGGGCTTTTTCGGGACAGCAAAAGTACCCGCAAGGGCGTCGCCGGTCACCTCTGCCTTGCAGAACGGGTGACGGATGCTGTTGTACGAAAAACATCTTTTGTATATTTCCGGGTACGCCGCCTCAAAACGGCTGATGGTCAAAATTTCATATTTCATAGGCGATCCTTTCTTTCTACAAGAATTATATCACAGGCCGGGGAAAAAGCAAAAATTTTTTCAAAAAAGGTATTGACAATTGAATGTTCATTCAACTATAATATAGACAACAGTTGAATAAGCGTTCAACTTTATGAGAATGATAAAAATGATACAAAACAGGAGGA
>CABQMM010000329.1 GCA_902465215.1 uncultured Bacillota bacterium | reverse complement strand
CAATGCGCTGACGAAAACATCTTCGGAATTTTCAGTCTGTCCGCCGCTCGAAGAGAAAAACAAAGGCTGCATGACCAGTTTTCCATCATAATACAGAAGTTCTCCCTTCGTTGCTTCGCAGGCCTTCTTTATTTTCGGAAATCCCTCGTCGGAGGAATACCAGCCTTCCGGATGGCAGGCTTTAAGCTCTTTTTCGGTTTTGTAGACTTGACAATGCGTGGTCGAACAGATTGGGGCGTCCGGATGCGCCTGTGGTTTTTTCGTCTCATATTTTTCAAGCTTCGCCATCACGAAGGTCCGAGCCGCCACGGACTGCGCCTTCAATGCCTCGCTCTCGAAGGTGTTGGGCATCTCGCTTGCCGTAACGCAGGTCACATATTCCTCGAAGTCCACACTCACGGCTTTTCCCTCGTTTTCCTTCCAGACTTTTATCTTGGAAGGCGTCTTGACCTTGGAGGATAAGAGAAAATTACCACCCTTTTTGTCGCTGCCGCTGTCAGTCTTTTCTTCCTGCTGCGGTAAAGCTCCTGCACTTCCGAGATTTCCGCTCAGCGTGGCAGCCGCAAACGGTATACAGATAAAAAAAGTCAGGCATAGCGCCACAGTTTGTACCAAAATCTTCATAGAATTTGTCCTCGTCTTTCTTTCGCTCGCATAAATTCTATGCAAAAAGGCAGGGAATCATTCCCCGCCTTTTAAGACTTCTACTAACTTGATTTTAAATTTTGGTAATCACTGCACCTATCTTTTCAAACTTTTCTATGAACTTTTCATAGCCGCGTTCGATATGGTAGATTTCCGAGATTTCGGTTTCGCCTTCAGCCACAAGACCTGCCAGCACTAATGCAGCACCTGCTCTGAGGTCTGTCGCCATAACTTCACAGCCGCGAAGTTTAGCATTTCCTCTGATTACAGCCTTGCTGCCTGCTGCTTCAATACTTGCGCCCATCTTATTCAGCTGAGCAACATGCATGAAGCGGTTCTCGAAAACAGTTTCAATGACTGTACTTGAACCTTCCACGGTTGTCAGATAAGTCATAAACGGCGATTGAATGTCGGTAGGAAATCCCGGGTACGGCAGCGTCTTAATGTCCGTCGCCATATGTGGTCCGAGGTCGCCTCTGACAATCATTTCCTCATCTCCAACTTCGATTCTCACTCCGCATTCACGAAGCTTTGCGATAATAGGCTTAACATGATCGGGCACCACATTTTGAATGTGCAGCGCGCCTCTTGTAATCGCCGCCGCAAGCATGAAAGTTCCCGCTTCAATTCTGTCAGGAATCACGGTATGCTTCGCACCGTGAAGCCTGTCCACGCCTTCGATTTTTATCGTATCGGTTCCTGCGCCCTTGATCTTCGCCCCCATTTTGTTCAAAAAGTTCGCCAAATCGACGATTTCGGGCTCCTCGGCCGCATTTTCCAGATAAGTGACACCCTGTGCCAAAACCGCTGCCATCATGATATTTTCGGTTGCGCCTACGCTCGGAAAGTCGAGGTAAATCGTGTCGCCGATCAAACCCTGCGGTCCGGCAACAGCCTCCACATATCCTTCATCGTTGTTGACGGTAATCACAGCTCCCAAAGCCTCCAAACCTTTCAGGTGAAGGTCGATGGGTCTTGCTCCGATTGCGCACCCTCCCGGCAGAGGAATTTTCGCCCTGCCTTTTCTCGCCAGAAGCGGCCCCATAATCAAAATGGACGCCCGCATTTTATTTACGAGCTCAAAACGTGCTTCCGTCGATATGATGTCTTCGGTTTCTATGGCCAAAATATTCTCTTCAAGCTCGGTTACCTGCGCACCGTGGGATGCCAGAATTTCTTTCATAAAAGCTACATCACGCAGCTTCGGAACATCCCGGATTACGCATTCCTCTTCAGCCAGCAGCGCTGCCGCCATCAATGGCAGTACCGCATTCTTCGCACCGCTTATGAAGACTTCCCCACGAAGCGGTCCGCTCTGCTTTACAATATATTTAGCCAAATCCAGCCTCCATCAGCTTAAAGTTGTTTCATTTCCTGCAGGCATGCCTTGCAGACATTCTTTCCTTTGATGTTTACGACATCCTTCGCATCTCCGCAGAAGATACATGCAGGTTCGTACTTTTTCAGCATGATGTAATCACCGTCTACATAAACTTCAAGAGCGTCATCCGTCTTGATGTTTAAGTTTCTTCTGAGTTCTACCGGAATAACTACTCTTCCCAATGGATCTACCGGTCTTACAATTCCTGTTGCTTTCATAATCAATACCTCCAAATTATTTTTTTATTTTATTTTTAAATTTTTATTTGCCTTTTTTCTTTTCGGTCTTTTTGCCGTCTCCCTCGCGCTTGCCTCTGATAATGCCGATAAACGAAGATGTCGCGTCCACGATATGGGTTAGCGCTTCCACG
>CABQMM010000328.1 GCA_902465215.1 uncultured Bacillota bacterium | reverse complement strand
CATGTGCGACGAAGAAGGCTCGACATATCATACTCACCTCTATGTCGCATTTGAAAATGCCAAAGAGTTTTCCATGATGCAGCGCCGCTTTTATGGCGCGCATATTGAAGCCGCCAGAGGTACGCACCGCGAAAACCGGGATTATATCCGCAAAGAAGGCAAATGGCGAGAAAGCGACAAATCCGAGACGAATAAGCCGGAAACGTTTGAAGAATCCGGTGAATTGCCGGAGGAATCTGACCTCCGTGTCAAGAAGACGGAAACGATTCTTGCAATGGTCGAAAACGGTGCATCCAATGCCGAAATTATGCGGGAGTGTCCAAGCGCGATGCTGCATCTGCCTCGTATTGAGCAAGCCAGGCAGACATTTCTGGAAGAAAAGTACCGCAAGGATTTTCGCGAGTTGGAAGTTGTATATATCTGGGGTGAAACAGGCGTTGGCAAGACACGCAGCGTTATGGAAAAGTACGGATATGAAAACGTCTTCCGTGTGACAAATTACGATCATCCGTTTGACGGTTATAGCGGGCAGGATGTAATGCTTTTTGACGAGTTTCGTTCCAGCCTGCCGCTGTCCAATATGCTCTGCTATCTGGACGGGTATCCACTCATGCTTCCGTGCCGGTATGCAAACCGTGTTGCATGCTATACGAAGGTTTATATCATCAGCAACATTCCGTTGGAAAAGCAGTACCCCAATGTACAGCTGGAGGAACTGGCGAGCTTTGAAGCTTTCAAACGCCGCTTGACGTCCGTATATCGGATGCTGCCCACCTTGCCGAACGGCGAGCCGTTTTAAGGAGGCAGGCGGATGCTGAACGACTATCGCGATGTCCTCACGCCGGATGAGCTTGCAAAAGCGCTTGGCGTAAGTCAAAAATCCGCCTATCGCCTGCTGCACGAGCGTGTGATAGGTTACAAACGGATTGGAACGAAATATCTGATTCCCAAAGTGTGCGTGCTGGACTATCTGAACTCCGCACGCTACACAGCAAAACGATAACAGCAGGCTGCATGTCTGAAAGAAGTAAAAAATGATAAATTCTACATGGTGCTGAACAGCACCGAAAACGGCAAACGCAAACAGAAATGGATTTCAACCGGCCTGCCGGTCAAGGGCAGCAAGCGCAAGGCTGAACAGATGCTGCGTGAAAAACTTTTGGAAGAAGAGACAGCCTCCCCAACTATCCACTCTGACATGCTGCTATCTGCATGTGTCCGCAAGTGGTTGTCGAATGTCAAAAGGCGCGTAGATGATGTGACATACCAAAGCTATGACCTCATTGCCAAAAAGCACGTCCTTCCCTATTTTGACGCAAACGGACTCAAACTTTGCGACTGCGATGTGAAAGCGCTGCAAGCATACTTTGACGAAAAGTATGCAAACGGTCGTCTGGACGGCAAGGGTGGGCTCTCGGCTGCATCGCTGCGCCAGCTTAAAAACATTTTGTATCAGGCGTTGACAGACGCTGTCAAAGAAGGAATGATTGCCTCTAATCCGTGCCAGTTTGTAGAACTGCCGCGCAAGGAACACTTTGAAGCCAGCTTTTACAGCGCGGAGCAGTTACAGACGCTTTTCAAGGCACTTGACGGCGATCCACTTCTGCCGCTCATTAGAATTACCGCGCTTTACGGTCTGCGCCGCAGTGAACTGCTGGGGCTCAAATGGGACAGCATTGATTTTGAGAATGATTTGGTAAGAATCTGCCATACGGTTAGTAAGGTCACAAAAGCCGTGGAGAAGGACAAGACGAAAAGCAAAAGCAGCCGTCGAAGCTTTCCTTTGACAGAAGAAGCACGGCAAATTTTTTTGCGAGCCAAAGCAGATGAAGCTGAAAACCAAAGACTGTTTGGAAAAGCCTATCAGAAAAACGACTACGTGTTCAAGTGGTCGGACGGACATCCGTATTCACCGGATTATATTTCCGAACGATTCTCGAACCTTTTGAAAAAGCACGGTCTTCCGCATATTCGTTTTCACGAGCTTCGTCATAGCTGCGCCAGTCTGCTTTTGAATAACGGCTGCAACCTCAAGGATGTACAGGAATGGATGGGTCACAGCGATATTCAGATGACAGCAAACATCTATGGTCATCTGGACAATACCCGCAAACAGGGATTGGCGGAGAAGTTGACCGGCTGTCTGCATGGCACGGGTGGATGAGTCTGTTAGAAATCCGTTAGAAACCGAAAAAGTGCGACACTTGGAAACAGGGCAGAAAGTTTGAGAAAGCAAAAAAGAAGACTCAAAATCATACGATTTCAAGTCTTCTAAGTTGGTCCGAGTGACTAGATTCGAACTAGCGGCCTCTTGAACCCCATTCAAGCGCGATACCAAACTTCGCCACACCCGGAAATGAACTGTATTTCTTTCAGCCCACATATAGTAGCATATTGCGGCGGG
>CABQMM010000327.1 GCA_902465215.1 uncultured Bacillota bacterium | reverse complement strand
GTTGCTGCTTATACTGGGCTGCCTTGATCTTCTTCTCGGCAGCCTGTTTTTGTCTGTTATGTTCAGCATCCTGCTGCCTGATTCTCTGTTCAATGCTTTAGCATTCACATCATGCGCGATATATTAAGCAAAAGCCGGTTGCTTTGCATTGCAACCGGCTTTCAATTTTCTTTTTAACTTTGGAGCATGGCTCTATATTTGGCGCGATCAGCTTCAGGAATATGCAACGCATCCATTGCTGCATCGACAGACACTTTAAAGCTGTCCATCACGTTACGAATCGCATTGAGAGTTGCTTTGTTCTCGCCCCTCTCTTCACCGATGCCAATTCCTTTCGCAACGCCCTTCTCCATTGCCCTTTCCATAACACCTTGGCTCAAATTGCACATTCTGCGCACCTCACTTTCAAGCGTTTGTGTCATCGGAACATCAAATTCCGTTTCTAATATTTCTTTCTTCGTTTCGGGACTCTTTTCTTCTGAAAGCAGTACTTCCAAGAATTTCAGCAGCCCGCCATAGTTTTTGTCGTCCTCATCGCCCAAGCAAATCATCACGGCGCTCATCAGGTCGTAGTTTCTGACTTGCTCAACCGCATCACCAATGATATGCTTTTCCTGTATGGAATACTGCGTAATTGTGTTTCTGCGGTTCTTCGGCGGGTTCATACATACCCAAATCGAGTACACTTTCTTGATTTTACCGTACTCGCCTTTGGTAAATTCCGTGCCGTACTGCGCCGAGATCATACGGCTGCAATAATAAATTGCACGTTTCAACAGCGGATACCCTGCATTGTAGCGGTTCTGTGCCTCCACGTTCAAAATCAGCCCAATCAGACCATCTTCGCTCGGTGCTGTGGCATAAAAGCGGACATCGTAGCGAATCGTACCCTCGGTCAGCGTCACATCTTCCGTATTCGTGCCGTGAATCGTGGCAGATACGTTGCGGTTTGTTTCATCGGCGTCCACGCCGACAGCGCCAATCTGCGGTTCACCCTCGATATACTTCTCCGCAATCTCCCGCACCGTACAGCCGTGATATTCCGGAACGCACTCCTTCATAATAACGGCCAAAATGCTTTTGTTAGCAAGCAGACGCTTAACGCCTTCATCGTAGCGGGCATCGGCATCTACTTGGGATATGCTTTGCGCCAGATAATTTTCTTCCTGCTGCATGGGATAAGCGCCTCCTTTCCTTGCCTTTATTATACGCTGTTTCTTTACTTTTTGCAATAGTGCTGTCCATAGCACAAAAAGTGGACTATTCACTTTCCTGCGTGAACAGTCCGCCTTTTCTGTTATGCACCAATTTCTGTATTGTAAGTTTCTGCTGTGCATTCCAGAAACTGTCTGTACTTCATATTAAACTTCACAATAACTTGGTATTTTCTTCCGACCTCTACCCTATCAATCAGATGGCTCAGTATCATTCGTTTCATTTCCAGCGGAGCGGTGTCAAATTCTTCTGCCCAGCCTTTAAAGTCATCGTAGTAAGTACGCAGTTTCCGAATTTCAGCCGCTTCGTTTAACCTTGCATTTTGGAGTTCCGCGTACTCTGCCTTAGCATCATCCAGTTCCTGTTGGTATCGGCGGATTTGCTTGGCAATCATGTCCTCGGTAAAATTGCTTGTTCCATCAAGGCATTTCAGTATCTCACCCTCAAAGCGTTCCAGGGCGTGCTGAGCGGCTTTTATCTTTTTCTCCGCTGCTGCACGTTTTGTCTTTTGCAGGTTCGACTCTTGCCGAATCCGATTCTCAGCCACTTGGGAATAGGGTGTGTCTCTGATTTTCTCGAATACTTCCTCGACAATTTTCAGAACGATGGCATCCACCCTTTCGGCAAGGTACAGTGCTTGTCCATCACAGTCTCTTCCGCCTTTGTTCCGCTGACCGCGCTGAAAGCAGTTATACTTAGGTTGTACTTTTTCGCGGATGCTGCCGTCCGCCAGCTTATAGCGGTCTGTGTGCATAAAGCCAGACATCTTCGCTCCGCAGTGGGCGCAGTAGACGATGCCCGCCAGTAGCGTTGGGTTCTGGCTGGTATGGGCGATTCGCCTGTCTTGCGCGGTCTTTGCACTGCGTCGGCTGATAATGTCATTGGCTTTCTCGAATGTTTCTTGGTCGATGATCTGCAATTCCGAGATGTATTCCGAGCGGGCGTTTTTCGTAATGATGTAACCTGTATATCCCTCGTGGCGAATAATGCGGAGTATGTTGCTCGATTGGAATTTTGCCCCGGCGCGGGTTCGTAATCCCCTGTTGTTCAACATCTCGGCCAGCGCATATCCGCTGGCTCCTTCGTGAACCACCTTGTAAAACAGTTCACGCACCCAAGCAGCTTCTTCCTCGTTGACAATTAAATCCATGACCGGTTTATCTCGCTTGTTCCGTCTGCCTTGGTCTGCCA
>CABQMM010000326.1 GCA_902465215.1 uncultured Bacillota bacterium | reverse complement strand
ATTTTTACGCGTACATTCCGCTGTATATATTTTAGACTGTTTGTATGATTTTTTGACAATTTGTGTTGATTTTTTGCAAATTAAGTGTTAAAATTTTTGTGAATGTTCTTTTGAAGAAACAGATGAATGGATATACCGAAAGAGAGGGTGATAAAATGGCTCAGACCGATAAAGTTTTTGCGGAATTATTCAACCAGTCCGACTCTGTTCTGATCTGCGATGTCCGCGGAAAGATTCTGTATTATCAGGACTATAACGACCAAATCAATATGATTCGTGATGAAGATGCCGTCGGGCACTCGATTTACGAGCTTTACCCGTTCTTTAACCGCGACGATTTCACGACTTTCCGCGCAATCGACCAAAAAAAGCCGATTTTAAACGAACTTCAGCTCTTTGAAGTAAATGGCGTACCGAAAAAATCGCTCAATTCTTCCTACCCGCTCATCAACGAAACGGGCGTTTTAGGCTGCATGACGCTTTCGGTGGAACTGACGGACAACTCGCATCGCCAAAAAAAATTGCGTCTGCTTTCAAAATACAATTTCGAGGATATTATCACGCAAAACAGAAAGTTTAAAGAAAGCTTCGAGACGCTCAAGCGAATCGCCGCAACCGATGCCAGCGTGCTGATTTACGGCGAAACCGGTACCGGTAAAGAACTGATTGCACACACGATCCATGCCAACAGTCCGCGGCGTGGTCTGCCGTTTCTGATTCAGAACTGCGCGGCAATTCCCGACAATCTGATGGAAAGTATTTTATTCGGTTCCAGCAAAGGCAGCTTTACCGGCGCCATTGATAAGGCGGGACTCTTTGAAGTCGCGGACGGCGGAACGCTTTATCTGGACGAGGTCAATTCGCTTTCTTTGGATTTACAGGGCAAACTCCTGCGCGCACTGGAAAACAACAGTATCCGAAGAATCGGTGAAAATGAGGAACGGGAAGTCGATGTCCGCATCATCGCTTCGACAAACGAAAATCTGGCAAAGATGGTGAAGGAAAACCGTTTCCGTAAAGACCTGTTCTATCGTCTGAATGTCACTAACTACGCGATTCCGTCCCTGCGCGAGCGTACCGACGACATCCCGCTTTTGTGTGACCACTATATCAATATTTTTAATCAGCGTCTGAATCACAGCATCATTGGCCTTGACAGCGAAGTTCTGGCATTTTTCCGGGCTTATCCGTGGGACGGGAATGTCCGTGAGTTGAAGAATGTGCTGGAACACAGCTGCACGATAAAGCCGGACGGCATGATTACGATTCACGATCTGCCGGACTATATGTTTAATCAGAGAACTTTGGAAAGCGTCGTTTTGAAGGAGCAGATTTTTACCAGCACACAGCTTGCGGTAGAGGCTTTAATCAAGCCGGGAACTTCACTGGATGCGCAGCTTTCCATCTTAGAAGAGGAAATTTTGAGAGGCGCGGTTGCACGCAACCGCTACAATATTTCAAAAACCGCCGCCGAATTAAAAATTTCCCGTCAAACGCTGTACGGGAAATTGAAAAAATATAATATGCTGTGATTAAAAAAGGAAGCCGGTGCTGCCATTCTGTCAGGTTCCTTTTGCTTATTACACATTCTTCGGAAAAACAACTGTAATCGTCGTGCCAATGCCCTCTTCGCTTTCGACGCTGATCGTGCCGCCCAGGTAGCCGACGCCGTGCTTTACAATCGACAATCCCAGTCCTGTGCCGCCGATTTTCTTTGAGTGGCTCTTATCTACACGGTAGAAGCGCTCGAAGATGCGTTCCTGCTCTCCCTTCGGAATTCCGATTCCGTTATCTTTGACCGTCAAGACACATCTGCCGGCCTCACTGCGCACCGTCACGCTCACGCTTCCGCCTTTTTTATTGTATTTAATCGCGTTTTCGCAAAGATTGTATACAATTTCGTCCGCGATGTAATCAACGCCTTTCATTACCGCACTCGTGCCGACACACTTCAGCTCGACATCGTTTTCCTGTGCTTTGCGCGAAAGACGCATAACGGCTTCCTGCGTGATTTCCCAGAGATCGATTACACCTTTTTCCTGTACTATCGTACTTTCATCAAGCTGTGAAAGACGCATAATATCGTCGATCAGCGAAATCAGCCGTGCGGATTCTTCCTTGATTGTACCCGCGAAGCCTTTGACATCCTCCGGCTTTACCATACCGGAGGCCAGCATATCCGAAACGCCGTAAATCGAAGTCAGCGGTGTCTTGAGTTCATGCGATACATTGGAAGTGAATTCTCTGCGCATACGCTCGCCGCGCTCTCTTTCGGTCACATCCATGAGAATGAGGATAACGCCGGTCGTTTCACGCCCTTCCTTTACAGGACTTGCGATTACCTCACAGGTAAATTCATCGCCCTCAATATAGACTTGTGCGTGTTCACCCAAAAGTGCCTCCTGCACA
>CABQMM010000325.1 GCA_902465215.1 uncultured Bacillota bacterium | reverse complement strand
GAATAACGCGAAGACCATGATCAATGCCAAAAGTAAAGCAACTTTCTTTTTCATTCTTATTTCCTCCTAATTTAATCGGTTACAAATATACAAAGATTATATACCGTATTGACACTTTTTGCAAGCATTTTTGTTTTTATTGTTGTCAAAAAACAATTTTTAGTATTCAAATATGTTTTTACAATACTATTGTTTGCATTTCCAAACAAAATTCGCTGTTTTTACGCCTCCTGCGGTCTTAATCCGAGCGCATGGCTGACCGGAAGTGAAAATACAATCGCCTGCGCTTTTGTATCCAGCCCCGCCTTTTCCATAATTGCTTTCATAATATTGTTTCTTCCCTGTGCAGGGGTTACAAGCAGGTGAATCTCTTTCTCGGAAGCAATGGAAAAGCCAAAAAACTTTTCCGTATATTCCGCTCCGGTCCCCTTCGCTTTGATGACCGTTCCGCCTGCAGCTCCCGCCTCACGGGCAGCGTCCATAATCAAGTCGCTGTATCCTTCATTTGCAATTACAAATATCAATTCATGATCCGTTTTTACAGCCATTCTCTCCATCCTTTCCAATGTCTCACGGCTTTTTTCACTCATATCCAGCATTTGACCGTCCAGCATATATTCGAGGCTCCGCTTTCCGCCGATTGTGTTCAGCGGAACTACCGCAACAATCCCGTTTCCCGGAAGGTCAATAAACAGTTTTCTCTTGAAAGCCTTCAGCAGCGGTGTAAGTCCCGCGTTTGTCACGACGCCGAAGATAACCGCCTTTTCCGAAGGGCTTAAAAACAGATAATCCAGAATTTCTCCGGAAGCCGTTCCCTGTCCTAAAACGATGTCCGTCGTAAACACATTATTTTCCTGAAACAGATTGATTGCCGCTTCGGTTTTCTCCCTGTCCGTTATGGCTATGACCATATTTAATCCATCCATGGCAATCCTCCTATAATTCGATAATATCTTCGTCTGTGTAGCCTTTGATTCTGTCCTGAATGAGCGCTCTTGCCTGCTGCTCTTTCTTTTTGCGCAGCCTGTAAGCCACACCCAGAAGCTGAATCGTAACCAGCGGCGTCATCGCAACCATCGCAACCACGCCGAACGCATCGGTTACAATACGGTCCGCTCCTCCGATTGCCTCGCAGGCACCCATCGCGAAAGGAAGCAGGAAGGTTGCCGTCATCGGTCCTGATGCCACTCCGCCTGAGTCAAACGCAATCGCCGTAAAGATTTTCGGCGTGAAGAAGCTCAGCCCCAGTGCTAAAACATAGCCCGGAACTAAGAAATACATGACGGAAATTCCCGTAAGAACCCGCACCATCGCCAGCGCCAGCGAAGTCGCCACGCCGATGGATAAGGAAAGCTCCATTGCCTTTGCAGGAATGCTTCCCGCCGTCAGGTCTTCAACCTGCTTGTTCAGCACATGAACCGCCGGCTCCGCCTGAACAATATAGTATCCGATCAGCATTGCAATCGGAATCAAAATCCAATTATAACTGAGTTTTCCGATGAGACTGCCGATATAGTTTCCGACCGGCATAAATCCAACATTCACGCCCGTAAGAAAAAGCACAAGTCCGACATAGGTGAAGACCAGGCCGATGCTGATGCTGATAAGCTGTCTTTTCGATAATTTAATATAAAGCGCATTAAAAAGGAAGAAAAAGACGATAATCGGCGCAAGCGCAATCGCAACCTCCTCCGCGTACTGCGGCAGTCCCTGCACGAATAGCAGAATCATATCCTGTGAATCCTGCATCTCCGGAATTTCAACCGGAATATACGCGCCTTCCGTCGGATACAGCAGACCCAAAACCAGCACCGCTAAAATCGGTCCAATCGAGCAAAGCGCCACGAGACCAAAGCTGTCGTCTCCCGCATGTCTGTCGCTTCGGATGGACGAAACACCCACGCCAAGCGCCATAATAAATGGAACCGTCATCGGCCCGGTCGTAACTCCTCCGGAGTCAAATGCCACCGCCCAGAAATTCTTTGGCACAAGCATAGCGATTCCAAAGACGATAATATAAAATCCTATCAACAAAGTATTCAAACTGATTCCAAACAAAATTCGCAGCATGGCGATAACCAGAAACACGCCGACGCCAAGTGCAACCGTTCCAATCAAAACCAGATTCGGTATCGTCGGAACCTGATTGGCAAGCACCTGTAAATCGGGCTCTGAAATTGTAATAATGACACCCAGCAAAAAGCTCACGAAAACGATCAGCCAAAGCTTTCTGGATTTCGTGATACAGCTTCCCACCTTCGTTCCGATCGGCGTCATTGCCGTATCCGCTCCGAGCGTAAAGAACGCCATTCCGATAATGAGCAGCGCCGCCCCCGTCAAAAACGACATGAGCATATTGTTCGGTATCGGTGAGATTGTGAAGCACAGTGCCATAACGATCAGCGTAATCGGAAGCACT
>CABQMM010000324.1 GCA_902465215.1 uncultured Bacillota bacterium | reverse complement strand
GACGGTACGTCCGTCTTCTGTCATAAGGTGCTCACCAAAATAGGCAAATACACCCTTGAAGACGAACTCAACTGCGGCGGCTGCGGTTATGATACCTGCCGCAATTTTGCCCGCGCCCTGCTGGAGGGCAAAGCCGAGCCGGAAATGTGCGTTTCTCACATGAAACATCAGGCCCAGCGCAAGGCTAACGCATTAATCCGCTGCATTCCTTCGCCGATTGTCATCGCCGATTCGAAATTAAACATCGTTGAGTACAACGACCAGTTTCGGGATGCTTTCTGGAATGATGAGGAACACGCCGATATTTATGATTATGAAAACCTCCGCGGCGCCAACCTGCGCGACTTTGTCAACTTCACCAACCTGTTTTCCGCCTCCCTGGACCTGGAACAGGATATCCGCCGCGAGCACGTCCGCCAGGACGAGCGGCTGTTTGACGTCGTTGTCTTCAATATTGATAAGAAACAAAGCGTCGGCGGCATTATCGAAGATGTAACCAACGTTGAAATGCGCAAGGAACAAATTGCTTCCAAGGCCAAAGAAGTCATTCATAAAAATCTTGCCACCGTCCAGCAGATTGCCTGCACCCTGGGCGAGCATATGGCCGAAACCGAGGTCCTGCTCCGTTCAATCGCCAAAGACTATTCAACCGCCGAACCCGAAAGCAGCGAACTGAACATCCGCACTTCTTCCAGTAAACGCGAGTATTGACATGAACCGGTCGCTTTTTATAGAAATAGGAACCGCACAAGAACATAAATACGGAGAAGATTGTTTCGGAGACACTGTTTTCTCCAAAAAGATTCCTGAAGAACAGCGGGTCATCTCGATTCTTTCCGACGGTTTGGGCAGCGGCGTCAAAGCAAATATTTTGTCTTCGATGACCACCCGCATGGCCATGAAGTTTGTTGAAAGCAATATGGAATTGCTGCGTTCTTCCGAAGTGATGATGGACGCACTCCCCATATGCCAGATTCGCAAAATCAGCTACTCAACATTTTCAATCGTTGACAGTATGCTGGAAGGAAAAACCCGCGTTTTTGAAATGGACAATCCGTCTTTTATGCTGATTCGAGATAATAAGGCGGTGAACGTCCGTTACCGCGAAATCTCATCGCCGAAATGGAAAGAGCGCACCATCAATATCTCCCAGCTCACCAACCAGGAAGAAGACCGTATTATTCTGATTTCCGACGGCGTCAGCCAGGCCGGCCTTGGCAATCCCAAATATCCGCTCGGCTGGCAGCGACAGGGCTGTTTGGATTTTGCCCTTGCCCAGATTCGCAAAAATCCGCAGATTTCAGCTTACGATCTCGCTCATGCCATTGTCCGCGAGGCTCTGGCCAAAGAAGTTGACGGACATGCCGGCGACGATATCAGCTGCGTGGTGCTGTATTTCCGCAAACCGCGGCAATTGCTGGTTTTGACAGGCCCTCCGTTTGATGAGGACAAAGACAGGGAATATGCAGAGCTGGTCACCGATTATGACGGAAAGATTGTCATTTGCGGCGGAACGACGGCCAATATTATTGAACGCGAACTCTGCCTGAAATGCGAAATCGACAAGACCTCGTTCGATGAAAAAATCCCCATGTCTTCCACCATGGAAGGAGTCGATTTGGTGACTGAAGGCATTTTAACCTTGACTGAAGTTTATCGTATGCTAAAAGAAGGCATCGATACAAACAAAAACAATGCGGCGGTCCGCCTGACCAGGCTTCTGCTTGGCAGCGACAAAATCGACTTTGTGGTCGGAACCAAAATCAACATCGCCCATCAGGATCCCAACCTGCCGATGGAATTGGAAATCCGCCGCAACATTGTTAAAAAGATTTTTCGGATATTGCAAGACCGCTATCTGAAAGAAATTAGTGTGAGATACATTTAGAAAAGGACGTCAAACGATGGAAAAAATCAAAGTCAGAATTTGTGTGGGAACATCCTGTTTTGTTATGGGCGCCGCGCAAATTCAGTCATTAGAGTTTAATGCCCCCGCTGATATTGCCGATTCGATTGAAATTATCGAAGAACGCTGCATGAACCTGTGCAAAGATATCAAAGTGAAATATAACCGCGGACCGTTTGTTTTTGTAAACGACCGGCTGATTGAAGAAGCTTCTTATGAAAAAGTCATCAACGCCATCCGCGAAGAAATCAAAAAGAGTTGTGAAAAATAAAAATTTTAAACGTACGATAAGGAAAGAGGTTGCGAAGAGTGAGACGAATAATAAGAATTTAGGATGAAAGACCGCAGCGTACAAATAAGTACGTGAGGACGCTTTCACTCCGCTAATTCTGTATTAGTCGGCCACTATGCGCGACCGCCAAAGGATAAAAAATGTTGATACCAAAAAACAATGCCAACTTAATGCGGACTAAAATCTTAATCAAACTCGCAGAAAGTTACCTGACTGACAAATTTGCCGATGCCGACCGCATTCCGCTGGAACTG
>CABQMM010000323.1 GCA_902465215.1 uncultured Bacillota bacterium | reverse complement strand
AGCGTCGAAGCGATGTCTGCCGCCGCATCTGCCCCCTGTACGAGTACCGGAAACACTATTACATCCACAAGGCTTGTCCTGCTCTTGATAATTTTCAAAATATCCTGAAGCGCGGCTCCTGTATGAGAAGTGACGATGCCGATTTTCTTCGGAAAAGCAGGAATCGCCTTCTTATGCTCCTGCGCAAAAATCCCCTCAGCCTCCAGTTTTCGCTTCAGCACTTCAAATGCTGCCGAAAGATTTCCCTCACCGCAGGCTTCCATGCTTCTGACAAACAGCGTGTAGGTGCCGCCCTTTTTATAAACATTGATATATCCGTTTATAATTACTTCCATCCCATCATCAGGAAGAAAAGTAAGATTCTTCACATAGCTTGCCGGAAAAAAACAGTTTATTTTACTCGTTGCGTCTGCGATTGAGAAATAAACATGTCCGCTTGTGTGAAATTTCAGATTCGTAATTTCACCGGTAACGCGAATGTTTCCCAGCAGCGGGTCTGTCGTAAGCACTCTGCTGATATATTCATTCAGTTGTGTCACGGAAACAGGCTTTAAAGCCATATTTTCTTACCTCCCAGCAAAGCGGTTCCGATAGCGTTGTCCGCTGATATTTCCGGCTTGCCGAAAACGATATTCAGGTCCTTATACATATGCTCCGAAAGATAGGCACGCATATAGGAACTGCAGGAAACGCCTCCCGCGTAGATAAAGTCATTGATTTTATATTTTTCCGAAAGCTGCAGGGTCATAGTTGCAACCGAGCGGCAAAGTTTTTCAAAAAGATCCTCCACCAGTTCGCCCTGCGGATATTCCTCCGTAAAGCGCTGGCACTGGCTTTCGATTCCCGAAAGGTTTACATAACCGTCTTTTACCTTAATCGGTGTCAGTATATTGCGATGTCCGCTGCCGGAAACAGCAATTTCATCCAGCTTCGCACCGCATGGAAAGGCATAGCCGAGTGATACGCCGATTCTGTCTAATACCTGACCATAGGCAATATCCTTCGAGCCGCCCACGATTTCGAGCTTTCCGTTTTCATCAAGCAGCAGGGCTTCCGTCGTTCCTCCGCTGAAATGAAAGCAAATCAGCGGTGCAGTCTCTTTCAGCGGCGAGTAATGCCGAATCGCTTCGATATGTCCCTCCTGATGGGAAAATTCCTGAAGCGGAAGGCAGAATGCTGCGGCTAAGGCTCTGGCATATCCTTGTCCCGCGGTAAAAACCGGCATATAGGAACCGTCTACCGGTCTTGGACGTGTAGAAACAGAGATTGCTCCGATATTCTCCCGAACTTTCTTATCGCTAAGCGCTTTTTCAATCGCATCCGGAAGCTTTTGCACATGCTGAAAGAAAGCCTCTGACTGTCTGAGACCGCGCTCTCCCTGCTTCACATCTAAAAATTCCTGATAGTTAAATAAAACCTGTCCGCTTGCGTCTACAACCGCAAGAGAGGTTTTATAATTGCTGGTGTCAATTCCCATTGAAAGCAATTTATTACTCATTTATATTCCTTTCTTTTCCGGGATTACATGGTCTTTTCAATCTTTCCTAAAACTGCGTTGATGAATTTCGGTGACTGCTCTGCTCCGTAAAGCTTGCTTAAGCTGACCGCCTCATTAATCGCAACTGCCGCCGGAACCTCCGCATAGAGCATTTCGGAAACGGCAATCCGGATGATCGCCAAATCTGTTTTCGCCATTCTTGCGGTACTCCAGCCACTATCCACCGAATTAATCTTTGCATCAATTTCTTCTATATTTTTCAATAATTCGCCCAGTACCGTCTTTACATAAGCGGTCTGCGTTCCTAATTTCTTATCGCCTAAATATTTTTCAAGACTCTCCGCTTCCAGTTCTTTCTGTGCATCCATCTGGAAGATAGTCTGCATTGCGAACTCGCGCGCTTCTTTTCTGGTAAATCTTACTTGCTGATTTTTTAGTGCCTCTTCTCGTTTCATCTTTTGTGGGTTCCCTTTCTGTTCTATTCGTCTACTCCCTGTACATGAATATTGACTGCTTTTAAATCAATCGGAGCGATTTCTCGAATGGAACTCTTTACAGCGTTCTGAATATCCCACGCAATCTGTGGGATTTTAACACCGAATTTAACAATTACGAAAATATCGATTACTAATCCATCGTCTGCGGCATTCACTTTGATTCCGGAATTTCCGGCATCTCTGCCGTAGAACATTCTTGTGAGGTTGTCGGTAAAGCTGTCGCTCAGACGGCTGACTCCGGGTACAGCAAGAGCTGCCTTTGCGGCAGTCCTGCGTACAATTTCTTCTGAAATTTTATTGATTGTCTGTTTTTCACCTGCTGCCATCTTTTCCACCCTCTAACTTATTATATCAGAAAGGCCTTAGTTTTTCAATGATATCACGAATTAAATTTAATACTTGCTCTGAATCACAATTTTATCGGCAGTTTTGCCTGTTTCGCGCATGACAATGTCGCAGA
>CABQMM010000322.1 GCA_902465215.1 uncultured Bacillota bacterium | reverse complement strand
GGCAATTACATACTGCCCGCCCATGAATGTAAGGAAGGTCGAGTCCGCGCCGCTTCGAATCTGTATTTTCGCGGCGTCGCGGATTCCGACGAGTTTCTTTAGTTCGTCAAGCTCAGCGAGCGCGTTTGCATCGTCCATGCACGGCAAAGCATTCAGTCTGCGCTTTTGTCTCACCGTTCCTGCCAGCATCAGAAGAAGCACTGCCGCTGCGCCTGCAATCCAAGCATAGTTTTCGATTTTCGTTCTTGATACCGTGGCTGTGAAGTCGCTGCCAACCGTCTTGCCTGTAAACGGCACCTGCATGCTGACATGGTCTTTCTGCACGGTGTAATAATTTCCCTGCTCTTCGATTCCAAAGCCTCTGGCATCCAAGTTTTCATACGGCTCCACCCACACGGTCTCTGTCGTGTTGCGGCTCTGCGGCAGATAGGTCTTAGCGGAAAAATCGCTTTCAGGCAAAATCCCCGCAAGCGGCGCAGCAAGAACGCTCGCTGCTACCAGTATCCACATGAGCATATGCCCCCTCGGTGTTATCCTGTTTCCAAATGCCAGCTTCACAAGCAGCACTACCGCTGCCGCTGCTGTAACCAAAATTGCTGTGTTGAATAAGTTCATAGTCGTTCCCCTTTCAGTCTCTTTCTTCGTTTACATTTGTAATCCCTTTTGTACTTGTAGTTTACACTTGTAGTTATATAATGTCAAGCATTATTTGGAGAATTTTTGGGGGTGAAGGCCTGCTCGGCTTTCGTTTGTCGAATTTTGTCGGAATCCGTCGGAAATTTCTTTGGTGTAAGTTCCAGTATATTACTTGTATTTACTACCATGCCGTGCTATTATTAATTTACAGATTTTGTATGTGCATGCCATGGCAATCCGTTATTTCTTTAAAGTAAGAGTATGCTGTCGCGCGAGCGTAACTCTCGGAAAGTGAGACTATCTTATGAATGAAAACAACAACTCTATCTACGATTCTCCCAATTTTCTTCCATTTACGAATGACAAAATCTTTATGAATGTCATGCGAAGTCCGAAGATTTGTCGCGCGCTTTTGGAACTGATTCTGCCAAACGAAGAAATCGGAGCTATCCGCATTAAGAAATCTGACAATCCGTTTGTCGATAACTCTGAGATTGACGAAGAGGCGGGCGAAAGCGCAGGTGAAAATAATGCAGGCATTGGCACTTCGGAGCAGACAGATGCACTCGAAAACTTGAGCGTAGAAACACAGAAAACACTTAAGTTAGAGGCTGATGCACACGGTGTGCGTTTTGACGCTTTCGTTGAAAGTTCAAAACTTTGGGCTGATATTGAGATGCAGACGAGCGACGGTTCAGTGCTTGATAAACGCGCAAGATACTATCATGTCAACATTGATTTGGACTTTCTTGAGCAAGGACAGCCTTACGAAAATCTCAAGCCGAGTTATGTTATCTTCATCTGCACCTTCGACCACTTCAATATGGACGAGCCTGTCTATTTTTTCCGCTCGTGGGATGTGGAAAAAAGCTTGCCGCTTGACGACTTATCGTATACAATAGTATTGAACACGAAATGTTCTCCGGAGAAGGTTCCGAAGGCACTGAAGCCTTTTTACGAGTATCTGAATGACCCGAGGAAAAATCAGGCTTCGGAGCTGACGCGCATGATTGACGAGCGTGTCAGGAAGTTCAATTCAAGCGAATGGAGGCAAAAATACATGACATTCGAGTATATTTTGAACGAGCACAGGCGGGAAGGCGAAGCCATTGGATTTGAAAAAGGTCGCAGTGAGGGTGCAGCACAGGAAAAGCGCGAAATTGCGAAAAATTTCAAGCAGGCAGGAATTCCGATTGAAGTTATTGCTGAAAACACAGGATTATCCTGTGAAGAAATCGAAAAATTATAGACATTGTCTTATTATTCAAAAAGGAGCGGCTGACCGCTCCTTCTGTTTTTCATATGAACGCCGCAGCAGGCAGCGCTATAAGCGATTTTAACAAGTTAATAGCCAACAACGCCACGGACGATTTTAACAAGTCGATTTTTATTTACTCCTGTATATTTCAGAATGCGCCGGAAAAATCGTTTGTGGCTAGGCGGCAAGGCGTCGAGGAACGGAGTGTACATGAAGTACATGAGTACCACAGAACGCCGCAGCCAACAACGCCACAGGCGATTTTAACAAGCATTCTACTTAGTCCATGTACGGCTTGCGTATTTACATTGTTTTAATGCAGTTTTTGCAACGAGCTTGCCGTTTTCGTCGTAAACTCTTACCTGAACTTTGTAGAAGTATTTCGTTCCCTTCTTGCCGCTTGTATTCGTGTAAGTTGCTGCCTTCTTCGTCACTGCGGACTTATACGATGCTGCCTTCTTCGTCGAGCGGTAGAAGCGGTACTTCACAGTGAAGCCGAGGTCTTTCAGTTCCTTGATGGAAGCTTTCACCTTTGCGTCGTTCTTGAGGACTGCTTTGATG
>CABQMM010000321.1 GCA_902465215.1 uncultured Bacillota bacterium | reverse complement strand
GCGTATTTCATATTTCGTCTGTTTTCTTTCTGATTTTTTTCACCGTAATATTACAGCAGATAAATGTTGTTTTCCGCGCATTTATCAATCATTTCCTGTGGCCATACCGAAGCCTGAACTTCACCGATGTGCGCTTTTCTCAGGAAATACATGCAAAGTCTGCTCTGACCGATACCTCCGCCGATTGTATATGGGAGTTCGTCGTTCAGAATCGCTTTTTGGAACGGAAGCTCTGCTCTTTCCGGGCAGCCTGCCAGTTCGAGCTGTCTCTTCATTGCTTCAGCGTCAACACGAATACCCATCGAGGAAATTTCAAACGCTCTGTCAAGCACTTCGTTCCAAAGGATGATATCTCCGTTCAGTTCCCAGTCGTCGTAGTCCGGGGAACGGCCGTCATGCTTTTGACCGGAAGCAAGCTGTCCGCCGATTTTCATAATGAAAACTGCGCCGTGCTCTTTTGTGATGGCGTCTTCTCTTTCCTTCGGGGTTTTGTCCGGATACATATCTTCCAGTTCCTGCGTCGTGATAAAGAAGATTTCGTTCGGAATCTCAGTCTGGATGTTTCTGTAAAGTCTGTTGACATAATCGCCGAGGTTCTTAATCGCATTGTAAATCGTTGTAACCGTTTCCTTCAGATATGCTTCGTTTCTCTGCTCTTTCGTGATAACCTTTTCCCAGTCCCACTGGTCAACATAAACCGAGTGCAGGTTGTCGAGATCTTCGTCTCTTCTGATTGCATTCATGTCGGTGTAGATGCCGTGTCCCGGCTCAATTCCGTATTTTCCGAGTGCCATTCTTTTCCACTTCGCAAGGGACTGAACGACTTCCACTTCGAGTTCATCTATATCCTTCAGCGTAAAGCTTACTCTTCTTTCAACTCCGTTCAGGTTGTCGTTAAGGCCTGTCTTCGGGTCTACGAACAGTGGCGCGGACACACGGCGAAGCTGCAGTCCGTATGCAAGTTCCTGCTGGAAAAAGTCTTTGATTTTCTTGATTGCTCTCTGGCTCTCCATCAAATCGATGGGTGATTCATAGTTTTCCGGTAAAATTAATGGTAACATTGTGTTTTCCTCCTGTGTTTCATGGTTTATTTAAAATTAAATTCACTTCTGTTTGTCATAGCCGTCCCACTTCGAATACTCGCATCCGCAGTAGTTCTGGCGGTAAAGACCGTATTCCTTTGAAAGCTCGATGCTTCTCTGAAATCCCGCTTTTTTCTTAAAATCAATATCTAAAAATTCCAGACCGTATATGTCTGCAAGCTGGGTTCCGATTGCGGAAATCAAAGGATAGTTCTTATGCGGGCTGACGGTCAGCGTCGTCCCGAAAATCGGATTGCCTGTCTTCAGCGCAACCTGTGCCGTACGATTCATCCTGAGCTTAAAGCACTCTGTACAGCGTTTTCCGCCTTCCGGTTCATTGCTGAAGCCGGAACAGACATTGAAATAGTCCTCCGGCAAATACTCTCCTTCTATGAATGCAACCCTGTCCTCCTCCGGTATGCGCTCGTTGTACGCATTTAAGAACTGTATCTGCGCCGCTTTTCGTCTTTCGTATTCGTCCGCATCCGTAATGTTCGGATTATAGAAAAATACCGTAATCTGATAGTCCGGCAAAAGCCGCTCGATACACGCCGTACTGCACGGTCCGCAGCAGGAGTGAAGCAGAACACGCCGCTTCTCAATCTTTGTTTCCATGTCCATCGGATAAAAATCCGGATTCGTCATTTCCTCACAAAAACTCCCCGGGCAAATCCCTGTTGCTGTATCTGTTTTCTTTCTCATCGGTACACCTTGCGCCTCCTTTCTTGACAAGTTTTGTTTTTTCATTTAAATTTATTATATGACATTAAATTATACCACAAAACTGTGTAGATTTAAAGAGGAAAATAGCTATGAATCCTGTATTTAATGATGATTTGAAAAAACTTTTTGGCGGAATGCGCTATCGCTCCGTCAGCACCTATTTAAAAGATAAATTCGGCGAAAAAACAATCAAGCTTGCCATCGACGGCGGCTTCACCTGCCCAAACCGCGACGGCACAAAAGGAACCGGCGGCTGTATCTTCTGTTCCGACAGCGGTTCAGGCGAATTTGCTTCCGACATTGAAGACCAAATCCGCCTCTTCTCGGACAAATGGCCGCGCGCCAAGTATCTCGCCTACTTCCAAAATCATACGAACACCTATGCGCCCGTATCCGAGTTGCGCGAAAAATATTACACAATTCTTGCAAGCCCGAAAATCGAAGGACTTGTCATCGGCACCCGTCCTGACTGCCTATCCGAGGAGGTTCTGGATTTACTGTCTGAAATCAATCGCACGCATTTTTTATGGGTGGAACTCGGGCTGCAGACCATTCACGATGAGACTGCTCGCCTTATCAACCGCTGTTACGATTTAAGCGTTTTTGATGATGCGATGTGTCGTTTATCTGTGCGGGGGATAAAAGCGGTCGTACAC
>CABQMM010000320.1 GCA_902465215.1 uncultured Bacillota bacterium | reverse complement strand
AATATAATCATCCTAATCAGCATCATAGCACATAAAATTGTACCAGTCAAGGAGGATTTCAAATGAAAAATTTGGATTTGCGAAAATCCGCAAAAGCCGCAGGTATCCCGCTTTGGCGCATTGCCGATGCTATCGGCGTCGGCGAAGCAACCATGACGCGCAAGCTCCGACACGAACTGCCGGAGAAAGAAAAACAGCAGATGTTTGGGATCATCGAGCAGCTTGCAAAGGAGGCAGAAACGGACGATGCGGAGCATTGAGCACACCCCATCTGTGAATCCACCCTTTCAGAAGATCGAGGATGCCGTCAGGACAACCGGGTTTAGCTCGTTTTTCTTGCGGAAGGGCTGCCGGGATGGCTCGATTCCCTGCGTTCGGTCGGGGCGGACGATTTACGTCAACGTCGCGAAGCTATTGCAGCAGTATGGTGCTGCAAATCGCGCAGACTGAATCGAGAAAGTAGGAGGAGATGAGTGGCGTTTATGGGGGAAAATGCGCGAAACGAACAATTTGCCAAGGTATCATATTGGTTTCAGGATACGCTTAACTTGAAACCAACAGAGGCTCTCTGCTATGCGCTAATTCTCGGCTTTTCAGTGAGAGGCGCTTGGTGTCAGTTTTCCCTCAGTAAGTTTGCCGAGAGGTTGAATGTTGATCGGACAACGGCTTCGGAAACTCTGAAAAAACTGGTGAGGCAAGGTCTTGTTACAAAGCGGAAATTTGAGAGCAATAGAGTTCACTACTGCCACTATTTTGCTCGGTATTTTAATGCTTCTGAATTTGAAATGAAGCAACCGCATACTATCCCATCAGGTAGTGGAGAATCCCAACTACCCCAGCAGGAAAATACCCCTACGGGTAGTGGAGAATCCCAACCCAATTATATTGAGTTAGATTCTTACCTAGATTCCAAGATTAAATTCTCTGATTACTCTTTCGCTGTGTCAGATGTCGATATCCGACGTATCACAGACGCTTGGAACGATTTGGGCCTAGGTCAGGTTCGAAGAATTCCGAGGGAGAGTAAACGAATGAAACTGCTCTGCGCTCTGGTCAATGATTATGGACTGGACGCAGTCCTAGCGACAATCGCACGGGTGAGGAATAGCGACTTTTTGTGTGGACAGGGAGAAAACGGGTGGACAGCCAACTTCGACTGGTTAATTAAACCAGATAATTTTCTCAAGGTCATGGAAGGGCAGTACAACGGCAAGCCGCGAAACACTGCGCCGACTGACTATGGATCGCCGGAAGATTTTTACAAGTGATGAGGAGGGGGCGTGCAATGAGCCTGTATCGCTCGTGCGCATACTGCGGTGCATCGCTCGATCCGAGCGAAATCTGTGACTGTCAAATTGAATTATCAGAACTAGAGGAAAGAACCTCTTGCAAAACACACAGTCTACAGAAAAAGAAAGTGGTGGAGGAAGACAATTTGAAAAAGTACATACGCAACCAGTTGATTCGCTGTCCCTGCGGCAACATTCTTGCCGGGTACGATGGGCACAACCTGACCATCCGGAAGAAGGGCCGATCCGTCGCCGTGGCATCCAGCCAAGCAAATATCAAAATCACCTGCGAGGACTGCGGGCGCAGAATCGACGTCCTACTTGATGGGCAGGCCATCCATACACGGTCAATGGCAGGAAACTGCTTTGGAGATTAAGACAATCGATAGGGCCGACGAATTTCGTCGGCCGTTCGGAAACATGGATTTCCGGCAACAAAATGATATGGCCCTGCGGCCGGAATAGCACATACGCACTTTCACACAGATTTGAGCAAAAGTCATTTATTTTAGGAGGAATTTGGAATGAGCAACCGCATTTATGAAATCGTTGAGGAAATCGCCACACTTTCAGGGACAGGCCGCTCGAAAAGAAAAGTGAGACGCATCCGCTGGGATAATAGTCCTGATTCCGTGCTGGACATTCGTAAGTGGTTCCAAGAGGTCGATGGGACGGAAACACCCTGCAAAGGCATAAAGCTGGATGCAGCAGAAGAAGCTGCCTTGCGGGAAGCTCTTCGTTTGTAAGCGGAAAACAAGAAAGGAACGTTCTTCCTGAGGCGTTCCTTTTTTATTATATCTATGGGGCGGTGTAACGAATCGTTCCCCCGTCTGACTACAACGAAACCAGCGGCCAAAGGTCGGAAAATACGATCTTTGCGTTCACTCACTAGCGGTTTGCCAACGAATCCAACTTTGGTCTCGCTGTCTGGATTTCGGACGGCGTTCAAAGATGAAAACAGCGTGTCCGGATTTCGGACGTGCAGACCAACGCGACGAAAAACGTCTGCTTGGTTATAGGAACAGCAGCCAACGGAAAATTCCGTTCGTTAATTTCATTGAGCGCAACTTTGCGCTGAGTGACTGGCACTGAATCCAAATCTGGATTTAATAAAATTCCAACCCGGTCAAAAATGTACGGGTTGAAAGTCGTGCGGCACGGGGCGTGTTACAAACA
>CABQMM010000319.1 GCA_902465215.1 uncultured Bacillota bacterium | reverse complement strand
GGATTTTTGATACATCGATCTATGAACAGATTCAGCGGGAATTGGCGTTGGAGGCAAAAAGCGTTTATGGAAAGCTGATCGGAAATCGAGAAGATATCATCAAAGAACTTGGGCGCATACAGGCGGTTGATGCGGTACTTGACGAGCAGTGGAATGATTTGGAAGTGCTATTTAGTGAGACACATCGCGATGAATTGCTTGCTCTGGCAAAGCGTATATGTGAAGACAGCAACCAGCAGCTTGGACAAGTGGAAAATGACAAGGAAAATGTAGGAAAGACATTAGAAAAAATATCGGCACAGATCGAAGCGGGCACCAATATCAATCGACTGTTTGAAGAGTTAGAACGCCACCATAAGAAAGCAGAACAGTTGTCAGTGCAGAAGGAAACAGTGGATGTAATGCGGCTTAAGCTGGATGCCGGTCGGCGTGCGATGGTTGTCGACAAGGATGCCAAAATTGTAACGGAACGCAGAAAAGAATCTGCAGATTGCAAGCAGCGATTGGAACAGTTAAAACAATGGTTTGAAGAAAATGTCCCGAAAATGGAACAGATAGAAAACGATTACCGGTCATTGGGAAAGCAATTGGAAACAGAAGTTCCTGTGCTGGAAGAAAAGGTACGTGTCCGTAAAGATGGACTTATTCGGTTGCAGGAAATACAAAAATTACAGGCAGAGTTTATGGCGTGCCAAGGAAAACTGCAGGAAGCAGAGACTCTTTTGCAGCAAAGTGAACAGGAGTATGAGGAAATTCATGCCCAGATCATGGATAATCAGGCATTGCAATTGCGTTTGACGCTGGTGGAGGGGGAACCTTGTCCGGTGTGTGGAAACGTGCATCATCCGGTGATGGAACACGATGTGGATCATGATCAGAAATCTGATAGGATGGGATCTGCGGATGCTGTGTTTGAAACAATGGTAGAGCAGGAAAGACGTTTGCAGTCGAAACGGGAACAGGATCAAAAACAGGTAGTGCAGTTGCAGCAAAAGTTGGCGGGGATACAGGGGAAATGGGAAGCCCTGCAGTCGCAACTACACGACGATGAGATGCCAACTGTTTCACAACAAACAATACAAGATGCCGTGTTGCAGGATATCCCGGATCAGTTCCAAAATGACCTTAATGAATGGCAGGCAAGGATTGCACAGATCAAGCAGAAAGCAGCCGCTGCAGAAAAGAAGCATGAAAAATTTGCTCGGGAAAAGCAGGAACGAGAGGGAGAACGCAAGGCAGAGACTGCTCATTTAGAGCGTTGCGTCGAAGCAGTGGTGCAGGCAGAAACGGCGTATACACAAAGCTTAACAGAGCAGGACTTTGAAAATGAGGAAGCGTACCAAAATGCGCGCATGGACAAACAGCAATTAGATGCATTTCAGCAGCAGATTAATGAGTATGAGCAGGCGTGCAAGCTGACCGAAGAACGTGTCCGTGATCTGGAACAACAGACCAAGGATAAGAAACCAATAGAACTACAGCAATTATTACAGCAAAGAGAGGAACTTGGGCACCGACAGAAATCATTAGAGGCACAGGTGAAAGAACTTTATCATGTGGCGAAAGAAAATGAGCGTGCATATGAAGCCGGCACAAAGCTGTACGAAAAAAGGGACAGCATGAAACGACGTGCGGAGATATTAGCCAACTTAGATAATACTGCGAATGGAAGAATCTCTAAACGGCACGTTAATTTTCAAACATATATTCAGCGGCGTTATTTTGCACAGATTATTGACCGCGCTAATCAGCGTCTGGTGCGGATGACGAATCATCAATTCGAACTTCGATGTCGGGATCTGGAACATTTGCGGACCGTGGGACAGGTTGGTCTGGATCTGGATGTGTATAGCATCGTCAATGATCAGGTGCGTGATGTGAAAACGCTATCGGGTGGCGAATCTTTTGTTGCAGCGCTTGCGATGGCGCTAGGGATGGCTGACATGATACAGGACAGCCGAGGCAGTGTACACATAGATACGATGTTTATCGATGAGGGATTTGGAGCGTTGAGCGAGGAGACAAGAAACCAAGCGATCGCTGTGTTGAATGAATTGTCAGGCGGCAAGCGCTTGGTTGGAATCATCTCGCATGTCAGCGAATTAAAGGCGCAGGTAGGAACGAAGCTTGTTGTGACAAGAACGGACAAAGGCAGCCATGCGCACTGGGAGATGGATTGATCATAAAGAAAGGCTGTGATTTTTGGTAAAAGTCACAGCCTTTCTTTATATTATTTTCTAAGTAATTCTTTATAGTCATTAGCAATTTGCTGAAGATGAACAATTTGTTGATCTTCCAAACCATAGGTATCAATAAACAGTTCCGTCGAGCTTTGATTTAATTCTAACAGATAATCAGTTGAGCAAGAAAAATAGATAGATAATTTTTTTAGTAATTCTACAGAAGGCATAATATTGTTGTTTTCCCAATTGCTGACGGTCTGCTTCGTGACGCCGATTTCTTCAGCAAGCTTCAC
>CABQMM010000318.1 GCA_902465215.1 uncultured Bacillota bacterium | reverse complement strand
TTGTTACAGAAGCAAAGCGCTCGACGGCGAGTGGGAAATGAAAGTGATAATCGACGATAATATCGGCTTCAGGAATGACGGTGTCGCACAGGGCGGTATCGTCGACGATAAGGACGGCAACTGGTATTGCTTTGCATTTCAGGATCACGGGGCGGTGGGCAGAACTCCCGTTTTGATGACCATGACATGGAAGGACGGCTGGCCGGTCGTCGGCGCTGACGGAAAGGTGCCCAAGACCGCCAAGATTCCTGTCGCAGGTCACGAGAAAAAGAGCGTCGTCACAAGCGACGAATTTATCAACTCGCAGATAGTGAGATCCTATCACAGCTTTGCCGACACGCCCGAGGAAGCGGGCGAGAGCGATTATAACGGCTCTAACCTCACGTTGGAATGGCAATGGAACCACAATCCCGACAACCGCCTCTGGTCGCTCACCGAGAGGAAGGGCTATCTGAGGCTGAGAACGGGCGATGTCTGCGGCACTGTTGCCGATGCGAGAAACACCCTTACGCAGCGAACCTTCGGACCGGAATGCGGCGCATATATAAAGCTCGACGTTTCGGGAATGAAAGAGGGCGATGCTGCGGGGCTTGCCGCCTTCGCAGAAAAATACGGTTATGTCGCCGTAAAAATCGAGGACGGGAAAAAATATATCGTAACGGTTTGGTATGACGATAACGACGACGTTGAACGGGAATTTGAAACGGAAAGGGTCGAAATAGCAGGAAATGAAGTGTATCTGCGGGTCGACTGCGATTACAAAAACGCGGCGGACAAGGCGTATTTCTATTACAGCCTCGACGACGAGAACTGGACGAAAATAGGAAACACGCTGCAAATGAATTATTACGGTCTGCATTTTATGGGATACCGTTACGCAATATTCAATTTCCCGACAAAGAAGTCGGGAGGTTATGTCGACGTGGACTTTTTCAGGGTGGAAAACAAGCTGCTCAAATAAACTGATAGATTCAATGCGTTTCAGCCGCGCAGGGTGTCAGACCTTGTGCGGCTTTTTCGTTTTCGGGCTGCTGTTTTTTCTTCTTACGGGAGGAAAGAGTTTTTTCCATTGATAAATAGCGGCTTTGTGTTACAATTTAAGTACGGTACTGCGGCAGAAACTGCAATACTGCTAAGAAGGAGCAAAAGTAAAGTCAAAGATTCCCTGTGATATTCAAAATCTAAGCCGACGCTTTCCGTCAGCACAGTAATCCGTCGGTTTTATGTGTCAAAGCATTGGAGGAACCGTTATGAATTATACAAAATCAGTTGAAAAATGGGATGTTTTCGAGTTTTCCGCCGAGGGAACCACCGCCGGTGTCCCATGTGTCAGGCTGTTCCGAAGGAGATGTGGATGGATGCACGCAGGGAGGATGTCCTTGATGCTCCCTATTTCCATCTGGTTTTTACTGTTCCTGATATTCTAAATCCGGTCATTTACAGTAACCAGAAACTCCTTTATGATGCCTTATACCATGCAGCTTCCGCAACCATCAGTGAACTGGCTGCCGACTCAAAGTATCTTGGTGCAAAAGTCGGTCATATCTGTATTTTACATACCTGGGGTTCTGAAATGAACTTTCATCCCCACATTCATACCATCCTGCTGGGGGGAGGACTGGCTTCCAACAACCAGTGGAAGGACAATGGTGAAAATTTCTTTCTTCCCATCCGGGTCATCTCCAAAATGTTCCGCGGAAAATATCTGGAGGAACTAAAGAGGCTGTGGGAAGAGGATAAGCTGGTATTTCATGGTACTGCAGAAAAATTTCGCAACCATTATACGTTCAAGGAGCTTTTAGATTCCTGTTATGGTATGGACTGGATTCCTCATTGTAAAAAGACATTCAATGGTGCTCAAACAGTAATTAAATACCTTGGTAAGTATACTCATCGCATTGCCGTCAGCAATCACCGCATCGTCCGTATGGATGATGATACCGTTACATTCTTAGTAAAGGATTACCGTAATGAGGGACAGTGGAAGGAACTGACTATTTCGGGTGTAGAGTTTGTCCGGCGGTTTCTCATGCATGTACCACCACGGCGTTTTGTCCGCATCAGGCACTACGGACTGCTATGTTCCCGTACTAAAAGCCAGAAGCTCACCCTTTGCAGAAATTTACTTGGATGTAAGAAGTATCTTTCAAAGCTTCGTGACATGGAAATGCCTGAAATATTGGAACATCTTTATGGCATCAAAGTTTGTGTGTGTAAGGCATGTGGTGGGCATCTCGGAAAGCCACAGATGAGAATGCCACTGCGCTGCTAAAGAGCAACATCTAATACTTTCAAAAGCCTCAGTTTCTGAGGTTTTATCGTCATGCCCATTTGCCTGTTTTTTATAAAATGTTGTAGCTTTCATACCGAGAATCATATATAATCATGGACAGGAACAAAGAATTGAAAGTCCATAGGTTGCGGCTACCCGGACGCTCACTTTGTTCAATTAGGTCAAATCGAAAATGGTGTAAACG
>CABQMM010000317.1 GCA_902465215.1 uncultured Bacillota bacterium | reverse complement strand
AGAAAATACGAATATTTCTTTACTATTTCTCCACATAAAAAATCAATGTTCGTATATGTCCGAACATTGATTTGTTTTTTCTTCTTTTAAATTCGTGCTAAGCAAAGGTTATGATACCATTATCCATCTTCGCCACAGAAGCAAGGGTTTCCACTCTGTAGCCCTTGTCTTCCAGACTTTTTTTACCGCCCTGAAAGTCCTTGCTGATGACGATTCCGATTCCCACCACATGCGCGCCCGCTTCTTCTACAATTCTGCAAAGAGCCTGCGAAGCCTCGCCATGCGCCAAAAAATCATCGACAATTAAAATATTTTCGCCTGCCTCAATATGTTTTTTCGCGATTCGAACGACATTCTTCACCTGCTTGGTGAAAGACATTGCTTCCGCTACATAGCAACCGTCAATCATCGTGTTCGGCGCCGCTTTTTTCGCGAAAACAACCGGCACGAAGTCAAAATATCTGGCAGCCGCCACCGCAATTCCAATCCCGCTGGCCTCAACCGTAAGGATTTTATCAACCTTCACGCCGTCAAAGCGCTGTGCAAGTTCCTTCCCGATTTCGTCCAAAAATTTTGTGTCAATTCTGTGGTTTATAAAGCCGTCTACATTGATTCTGTCCGAGCCTAATGTAACGCCCTCTTTCAATATTCTTTCCTTTAATGCTTCCATTTGTATCCTCGCTATTCTGCGGGTTCTTCGCAGGTTTTCATCGCTTCCAGCGTTTCATTCAAAAGTTCGTCAAGCTCCCAGCCGAGCATTTCTGCGCCTTTCTTGATGACTTCTCTGTCGCAGCCTGCAGCAAAATGCTTGTCCTTAAATTTTTTCTTTAAGGACTTGAGTTCCATATCCTGTACGCTCTTTGACGGACGCATAAGTGCCGCCGCACCAATTAAACCTGTAAGTTCGTCGCATGCGAAGAGCACCTTTTCCATTTCTTTTTCCGGCTCAACATCTACACACAAGCCATATCCGTGCGATACGATTGCGTGAATCATATCCTCGCCGACCCCCGCTTCTCGCAGAAGTCCCGGTGCTTTCTTGCAATGTTCTTCCGGCCACATTTCAAAGTCGATGTCGTGCAGAAGGCCGACAATGCCCCAGAATTCTTCTTCGTCACCATATCCTAATTTCTTTGCGAAGTAACGCATCGTTCCTTCGACCATTCTGCCGTGGTGAAGATGGAACTCTTCCTTATTATATCTTTTCAGCAGTTCATATGCTTCGTCTCTTGTTATCATATTCGTTTCTCTCCTCAATATCTAATTGTCTTGCGCTTTTAAGCGTTTTTCATTGCGTTCTTCCTTCGACGGAAGCTGCGCTATAATTACAGCCGCAAAAATTACTGCACAGCCAAGAAGTTCTCTCGGCGACATGGATTCGTGCAGAATAATTGCTCCGGCAATAACCGCAAATACGGACTCGAGGCTCATAAGAAGCGACGCAACCGTCGGTTCTGCATCCTTCTGCGCTACAATCTGAAGGGTATATCCTACACCGCTGGAAAGTACGCCCGCGTACAAAATCGGCAGCCAGCAGTCCAAAATCGCATCAATCTTCGGTTCCTCAAAGATAAACATTCCGATAATGCCAATCGCACCGGCCACAAGGAACTGTATGCAAGACATCTTCACACCATCAACCTTCGGTGCGAAATAGTCAATAACCAAAATATGTACGGAAAATCCTACCGCACAAAGCAGCACAAGCGTGTCGCCGAACTGCAGTTTAAACGATGCGTCCGTCATGCAAAGGAGATAAAGTCCCGTCGCTCCCATCAAAACACAAAGCCATATAATCGGTCTGACTTTTTTCCTGAGTACAACCGAAAAAATCGGAACCATAACAACATAGAGTGTCGTAATAAATCCTGCCTTGCCCGCTGTCGTGTAGCTTACGCCGTATTGCTGAAGCGTGGAT
This sequence comes from uncultured Bacillota bacterium, assembly GCA_902465215.1. Classification (GTDB taxonomy): domain Bacteria; phylum Bacillota; class Clostridia; order Peptostreptococcales; family Anaerovoracaceae; genus CAG-238. Next base: position 570 of record CABQMM010000317.1, on the reverse strand, counting down.
GCCACGAAAAGTGCCAGCCCGCAGCAGATTCCGCCGATAATCAAAAGTTTTTTCTCGGCAGCTTCCTCTTCCGGTGTTTTCTTTACCTCGGTCTTGGATTTGCCTTTATCCAAGAACAAAATCACCGGTATCAGTGCTAAACCGCCGATAAAAGTACGGATTCCTCCGTAAGTCAAAGGGCCGATATAGTCCATTCCGCTCTTCTGCGCCACGAATGCCGAGCCCCAGATTGCCGCCGTTATCAGCAGCAGAATATTGCTTCGCATTTTTTTGCTCATTTCATCAATTCCTCTTCTTTTTCTTTGAAAATTCTCCTATAATACCTCATTTTAACAAAAAAAACTTTAGCTTTCAAGAGAAAACCCGACGGATTTTCCGTCGGGTTTTGCGGGTATTTTACTTGCTCCAAGTTCTGCTTGCATACTTGCACTGTTTCAGTGCTGTCTTTGTAATAAGCTTACCGTTTTCATCGTAAACTCTTACCTGAACTTTATAGAAGTATTTCGTGCCCTTCTTACCGCTTGTGTTCGTGTAAGTTGCAGTTTTCTTCGTCACGGTGGACTTGTAGGA
>CABQMM010000316.1 GCA_902465215.1 uncultured Bacillota bacterium | reverse complement strand
GACTATTTTTTTATTTTAAGCTATGATAGTTGAGTAAAAATTAGGAGGATGAAAGTAAATGGAACGATTTAAGTCTTTAAAGGATCATGTTTACGAATATATAGAAGAGCAAATCATCAAGGGGACTCTTCTGCCCGGCGAACGCATTAATGAGAACACGATTTGCGAGGAACTTGATATCAGCCGTACCCCTGTCAGGGAAGCTTTGATTCAGCTTACTGCTGAAGGTATTTTGGAAAGCAAGGCGAGAAAGGGTTTTATAATAAAAGCTGTTCAAGAAAAAGAAGTTGTTGAATATTATGCGGTTATTGGCGTTCTCGATGGTTTTGCCGCCCAGCTGGCTTGTCCTCTGTTAACAGAGAAAGACTTTGCCGATCTTGATTTTTATGTAGATGCCATGGATTTAGCAATTAAAAATGAGAATTTTGAAATGTACCGGAAGCAGCAGGCGCTTTTTCATCAAATTTATATCGACCTTTGCGGCAACAATGCTTTAATTAACACGCTTTCCAAAGTGAAAAGCAAGCTTTTTCAAAAGCCTTATAAAAATGATCCTGAAGGAAAGATGAAAGAAATTCTTTATGCCACAAACGAAGATCATCGTCAAATTGTTAAGTTGTTTCGTGCACGGGATGCGGAAGGTCTGTTCCGTTATCTTTCGCAAACACACTGGACACCCGTGTATGCACCTTATGATACTATAGTATAATTGTGATCGCACAAAGCCCCGGCGAACTCGCCGAGGCTTTGTTTTTTCTTTATTTAAAATTATGGGTAACTTAATTATACAAGTCCGATATACGGTGCTGCCGAAATTATGATGATTGCAACGATGAGTATCGGTGCCAGCGTCTTAAGCCACTATTTGAAGAATACGTTGAACGGAACGCCCGCCATTTCGCAGATACCCATGTTCGTTGATTCCGGATAAAGCGCACATACGAAGTTGATGCCGCATGTGAATGTGGAAAGCAGGATTGTCTGTCCGCCTACGGAGCCCACGCTTGATGCCGCGAAAAGTGCGAACGCAACCGCTCCGAAGATTGGCATTGTGATACCTGCAACTCCGCTTGTTGACTGAAGGAACAGACCGATTGCAAAGTATGCAAGTACGCCTGCAACAACGAATGCCCAAAGCGGTACTCCGGAGAGAACCTTCTGAATCCAGTAAATGAATGTGATGCTCATTCCGGATTCGCTGGTTCCCATGAAGAGCGAGATTCCTCTCGATGCGGCAAGTACGAATACGACCGTTACGAGGTCCGCTGCGCCCTGTGCGAATACGGAAACAAATTCTTTTTCCGGCATTTTGTTGATAAGTCCGATCACGATTGCACCGATGAGCCAGATTACCGAGAATTCGATGAAATACCACCAGCCGAATTCGGTAAATTTGTTCATACCGAGAAGGTTTCCGATGAAGTGTCCCTGGCTTGCATACTGTGGAGCGTTCACTACATCAAATGCGGTTCCATTGCTTGTTGTGATGGAATCCCAAGGGATATATCCCATTACGCAGAACAGAATTACAAGTCCGAAAACAACAAGAGACCAGATTCTTCTTGGAGTCAGTTCTGCAAGTCCTACATTTTCTGTCTTGAAAAGGTGGTTTTCCTGACCTGCGATTAGGGATTTTTCAGGGTTTGCCTTAACCTTGTTTGCATATCTTATAACAAAGAATATACCCATGGTAAGCATAACCACGAAGAGAACAAGTCTGAGCAGAATGCCGGAGCCGAGAGATAATTCAGGGTTTCCGATTGCCGCTACAGCAGCTCCAATCGAGTAAGGGTTTACAACACTGGCCATATTACCGATGTTTGCTCCTATCAAAATTACCATCATTCCGGTAATCGCATCATAGCCTGCGGAAATAAACAGCGGAAGAATCACGATTGCATAAGCCGGAAGCTCTTCCCATGAGCCATATACGGTTCCCATCAGCGCGAAAACAATCATAAGGATTGCAATCAGAGTGCTTCCTTTAAATCTTCTGAGAAGCGCACCGATACCGGCATCCATTGCTCCGACATGATTCAGAATTGCAATCAGTCCGCCCGAAATAAGAATCGCAGTTGCAATGTCCGCAGCGTCGATAAAGCCTTCAATCGGGGCGGTAAAGTAGTCCCACAGTCCTACCGGACTGGTTCCTGCATTTTCGATTATGTTTCCGTCTTCGTCAAATGCCGCATTGTAGATAATCTGGCTGTTTCCGGCTTCATCCGTAACAACTACGGAAGTCGGAACAACCCATGTAAGCAGTGCAACAATCGCAAGAAAAATCATAACGATTGTTATCGCTGTCGGCATTTGAAATTTTCTTTTTTTCTTTTCCATAACAGTTCCTTTCCAATATTATTTGTCTGCAGTTTCGTTAAACAGAAAATATGCATACATTTGATTTCCGAGCAGAAAGCTCTTAAGGGAGATTTGCTCGTTTTCCATATGCGCGCAGTCAAGGTCTTCCGGGAAAACAGGTCCCCAGGTCA
>CABQMM010000315.1 GCA_902465215.1 uncultured Bacillota bacterium | reverse complement strand
TGCGAACATAAAAACAGTTTCATCCATATCCTCCTTAATAAATTCCGATTTGTCGATATCTCGTCACCATTTACTTCTTGTAGCAGAAGATGAATACTCCTGCATTCCCATCTTCTCTGTCAAGTCTCCGAGGCTCTTATCAAACTGTGCTTTTGAGATTGCTCCCCGTTCAAGAAAGGCTTCCAACATTGCCTTCTGTTTGAGATAGAGTTGTACCCTTTTTTCTTCGGGAGACAAGCTCTCCCATTCGTTCTGTTCCATCATCTATGCCTCGTTTGCCCTGATATTCTCTGACAATAGTATATCACAGAATATGGATTTTTTCAATCCCTTTGTTCGGGACAAAACGCACATTCAACTTTCACGCTCTCCACTTCTGCCTCATGAAAAAGGACGCGACCGTCGAGTGCCGCGTCCTCTGCCATTGCTTTTGCTTCGGCTTCACAATCCGCTTCGATTTCCACATAACCCGTTTCCACAATGCGGACTGCAATTCCGTATTTCATCGGCATCCCTCCTCTCTGTCGTCATCCTGTTCCCTTTCCTGTCGGTCATTTTCCGGGCGGCTTTCTTTCGATTCGGAAGAGGTTTCATCGCCATCCCTTTCACCGTCAACCAATTCGTTTTCCGGCTTGTCCATGTTGAGTTCTGCGTTGAGTTCGTCAAGGCGTTTCAGCTTTTCCGTGAGTTCTTCCTCACGCGGAAACGGCGTTGCCACCTCCCGCTTGGCATTTTCAATCTGCTGCTTCAGCTCCGCAAGCCGCTCCTTACAGTGACACTGCTTTGTAAAAAATGAGTCGATTGCATTATCCAAACGGGTAATAATACCGTTAGCGTCCTGTCCAAGCGTGACGCGATGTCCCAATTTCCCTCGGAGCATCATGAAGAACTCCCGCCCGAATATGTCGAACCCGATTTCGGTCTTGAAGCCTCTGTATTCCCCAAGCGGTCGGAGATCGGGATTGGTCATCTTCTTGCAGAATGCAAGAATTGCCTTGCCCGCTTCGGCTTTGACCGTGATTTCTTTGCCTTGCACGATCATAGTGGAAAAGCCCTTGTCGTCCTTATGCGTGTTTTCCTTAGCGATTTCAATATCTGCCCCATATCCCGCAATGCGTTCTTCCTCTTCGGAAACTTCTTTCGGGAAATCCTTGAACAGCTGATCCTCCAGCATATACCTCTCGGACAGATGGGCAGACTTTTGCAGTTTCAGTTTTGCCACATCCGCGTCAAGCTGCATCTTCTCCATAATCTTCGGATTTCCGCTTGCAAGGGCTTTGATCTCCGCATAAGACAGCGCCGTATCGTCCACATCCTCGGCGCAGCGCACGGGAGATTTCGATGTCATAATCTGGCTGATAAATTTCTGCTTACTCTCCAAAAGCTGATACATATATGCGTCAAAGGTTCCCTCCGTGACATAGCGGTATATCTCCACTTCCGGATTGCTGTTGCCCTGACGGACAATTCGACCGAGGCGCTGTTCCAGATCGGATGGTCGCCACGGTACATCCAGATCGTGAAGCGCTATCAGGCGCTCCTGCACATTTGTGCCGGCTCCCATTTTGAAAGTAGAACCAATCAATACTCTGACCTGTCCGCTTCGCACCTTAGAGAACAGGTCTTTTTTCTTTGCGTCGGTGTCTGCATCATGGATAAAGGCAATCTCGGATTCGGGTATCCCATCCTCTATGAGTTTTTTCCTGATGTCATTGTACACATTGAACTTACCGTCATGATGCGGCGTGGAAAGGTCGCAGAATACAAGCTGTGCCGACTTCTGCTCCGCCGTCCGCTTCCAAATATCCACGACATTGCGCACGCAGTGGTTGACCTTGCTTTCCTCAAAGTCCGGCAGGTCGGGATTCAGCAGCCTCTGATCCAACGCGGCTTTTCGTCCGTCGTTCGTTATCAAAAGCATATTGTCCTCATCCGACGATACCATGTGTGAATGAACTTTTGCTGCTCTGTCCGCAAAGGACTGCACCATCTCTTTCTGAATCTCGCTGGACGGCTCTTTCTCAACATGGAAGTTTGCTTTCGGAACGGGGAGATTCAGCATATCCGCCGTTTGTACATCGGCAACTTCCTTGAACATCGCCATGAGTTCGGGAATATTGAAAAACTTTGCAAAGCGGGTTTTGGCTCGGTAGCCGGTTCCGGTAGGGTCAAGCTCAATCGCTGTCACCGTTTCCCCGAAGGTCGAAGCCCATGCGTCAAAATTGGTCAATCCCTTTTCTTTGAGCGCGTCATATTGCAGATACTTCTGCATGGTATAAAGTTCCACCATCGTATTGCTGATTGGTGTTCCCGTTGCAAAGGTTACGCCCTTTCCGCCCGTGATTTCGTCCAGATACCGACACTTCATATACAGGTCGGAGGACTTCTGCGCTTCGGTCTGCGAGATACCTGCCACATTCCGCATTTTTGTATATGCGGCGAGGTTTTTGTAAAAGTGTGCCTCATCCACAAAAAGCCTATCAACACCGAGCTGTTCAAAGG
>CABQMM010000314.1 GCA_902465215.1 uncultured Bacillota bacterium | reverse complement strand
CGCGCCCCGGCCGGTCGAGTCGGCGGAGGATCACGCCATCGCGGTGGCCGCGCCGATCCTGGCCGAGGGCGACGTGCTCGGCTGTGTGATGTTCCTCTCGCACCCCGGCTCTCCGGCGGCGACGGATCTGGAATTCAAGCTCGCGCAGACGGTGGCGGGATTCCTCGGGCGGCAGATGGAGGGCTGACGGCGAAGGCCGTCGAAATATTTTTTTCGTTCGGGTGTTGACGGGCGGCAGAAACTGTGGTAATATAACTCTTGCAATATCGCGGGGTAGAGCAGTTGGTAGCTCGTCGGGCTCATAACCCGGAGGTCATTGGTTCAAGTCCATTCCCCGCAACCATTAAGAAAACCCTGTAATCTCAACGGTTACAGGGTTTCTTCTTTTCTTACGCGCCGAGGAAAAACCGGCGTAAAATCCGGATTTGGGGAACATTTGGGGAACAGCTATCCTAAAATACCCCTTTGTGCTGTGCGGTTCTGCGTGTGCGGAGCCGCTATTTTTATGCCCTGCGGCGTATGAGAACATCCGTGATTGTGTCCGACGCGGCGGCCTTTGCTTCTTCGATCAAGTGCGAATAATAGTTTTCCGTTGTGGTAACGCTTGCGTGTCCCAACATCCGCGAGACGGTAACGACATCCGTACCACTCGCGATCAGTACCGACGCAGCGGTATGACGAAACGCGTGCGGGTTCACGTGCGGCAGACCGTGGCGCTTGCTAAATTCGCTCATCCATCGTGTCCATGTCTGCGGATTCATTGGTTTTCCGTCATCCTGCGTGAAGATATACCCATTTTCTTGCCAACGGTCGCCGTTCTTTAGGCGCGTTTCAAGCTGCTCACGCCTAAGCTGCTTCAAAAGCAAAATCGCTTCCTGCGGTATCTTCATAGCGCGGTGGTCGCTGGTTTTCGTTGTGTCCTCGTATACGCCGCGTTTGACGGAGTAGTACAGCGCCCGGTCAATAACGACTGTGCCGGTTTTCAAATCGATCTTTTCCCATTTCAGACCGGCGATCTCGCCCCGTCGTGCACCGGTAACGGCTATGAGGTAAATAAAAGCGCGATACTTCAAAGGCTCTGCGTCTGCTGCATCAAAAATCGCGTGCACCGTTTCCGGCTGGTAATAATTGGGCGGTTTTCTTTTCGGTCTCGGCGGAGAGGCTTTTGCGGCGGCATTGTACGGCGTTAACATTTCGCGTTCTGCTGTTGCCAAAATCGTTGATATTAGCCGGTGATACTCCAGCACGGTCTTTGCAGCGAGCGGGGACTCGTCTCGCTCAAAGGTGAAGGGCGCTTCCGGCTTCTTATTCAGCGCCTGCGCAATCTTCTCTGCGGTATCGCGGCTGACGGTCTCCGTAAACGCTTTCCGCAGCGTACAGGAGGAAACCCCGGCACGCTGCGCCGCCTCTGCCCTTGTGAGCTTCTGCGCCTTTATAACGGCTTTTATATCCGTTCGCGCTGTAGCCGTCCCCTTGTCCTGCCGGCCGCCGGATTTTGACAGTTTGGTGTAAAGGTTGTTCAAGTGAGCGGGGCGGATATCCGACAGCTTCAAATAGCCGATCTCCGGGAATATCTGCGCGAGCATGGCGTTGTAGCGCTCCAACGTGCTTTCCTTGACGCCCTGCCGCCGTTTCAGCTCAAGAACATACCCGGCGTATTCTTCAAACGTCTGGCGGTTATCCAGCGCAAAGCCCTTCTTGATCTCTTCCTCAAAAACACAGGCTTGCCGCTGTGCTTCCCGCTCGACTTTGGCCTCGCCCCATGTTTCGGGCGGGGTAAAGGTTTTGTAATGTCGCAACATCTTGCCGGATGCATCGCGCCCCACGGTAACGGTGATCCGGTAGGATGTGCCGCGCTTTCCGGTGCGCTTCTCAATGCTCGCCATAGCAGCGCGTCCTTTCCTGTCTTTTTTCTCGCGCGTGGGTGAACAATGGTGATTTTTTCATAGCTTCATTCTGCCTGTTATATAAAACAAACCATAAAATATAACAAATATACGATATAAAGTATATATTATTAGCTATTATTCGCGCTATTTTGAACGTTTTAATATATAAGCATATATCGGTGCTGTTGGCAGCAGGGTTTGAGATCGAGGTTGATTAACCCTTTCCTCCTCTTGCCTCCTCCCGAATCCGAGTGGCTTCCTGGCGGAATTTTTCCGCCCTTTCATATAGTCCGGGGTTTTCATCATAGAGCTTTCGGCGGCGTTCTTCAAGCGCGGTTTTGGAAGCGTCGATCCGCTGAAATTCCTTTTGAACAGTGGAATATCTCACATCGGTTTTGGATTTTTCGGCAATATACGCATCAACGTCGCCTGATGCTGCGCAGATGCTCTCAAGGGTTTCGGGGTCTTCCGTATTACGATCTTCTTCTGACAAATTGCAGCGGCGTTCGGTAAGCGCAGAGGAAGAATTTCTTTTCTCGCTTTGTTTAAAGAACGCTGTGTTGGCTTCCATGTCGGCCAAAAAAGACGCTTCGTCCGGGGAACACCCGACGGATCGATACCATGAGGCGTT
>CABQMM010000313.1 GCA_902465215.1 uncultured Bacillota bacterium | reverse complement strand
TTCTGTATCATCAAAGTTTTATCGACAAAATATCCGTCTTTTTCAATAATCGTTTTAAAATCCTCCACGCCGATGGAGATTTTCTTTTTTATGGTATCGCTCATTTCTTCACACTCCCTTCGGAAAGTTTGCGTTTTCTGTCTGTCCGCATATGCATATATCTATAGTATACTTGATTTTCGGGAAAGAAACAACAAGAAATGTGCTGCGCCATAGCCCGGAGCACTCTCTGGGCAAGCAAAAAGCCCGAGCGTTTTGCTTCGAGCTATGTTTGGTGTTTTTACATTCGATTACAGATTACCTTTCCTGCAGCAGCACAAGTTCCTCTGCACTCAGCTCCCGGCACTCGCCCTCCGCAAGGTCTCCCGGAAGCGTGAGCTTTCCCATTCCAAGACGCTTCAGCTCCACTACTTCGGCGCCGAAGCAGCCAAACATACGCTTAATTTGGTGGTAGCGTCCTTCCCGCAGCGTAACTTCTGCGGTTTTTTCGCCTGTCTTTACCAAATCCGCGGCTTTGCAAATGCCGTCATTCAGCATAACGCCTTCTGAGAATCCGACGCGCATTTCCTCCGTGACCGGAATGTCAAGCTCGACATGATAAAGCTTCGGCACATGTTTTTTCGGTGCCAGAATATTATGCGCCAGCATACCGTCGTCTGTAATTATCATCAAGCCCGTCGTATCACGATCCAGCCTTCCAGCCGGAAACAGTTCCCGCCCACGGTATTCCTGCGGCACCAGCTCCAGAACGGTTGGATGCTCTCTGTCCTCAGTCGCCGACACAAAACCCTTCGGCTTATTCAATATCAAATAAAGATTCCTTTTAAATTCTAAAGGTTTCCCGTCAATGGTAAGCTTCATTGTCAGCGGGTCTGCCTTCTCTGACGAAGAGGTTACCACTCTGCCGTCTGCTGCAACGCGACCCTTTGCAATCAGCGCTTTGACTTCTTTTCGCGAGTACTGCCCCTGCGAGGCAATGATTTTATCAATTCTTTCCAACAATTCTTCTCCTGTTTTTATTTCGTCGGCGTCCTGTAAAATCTGCCGTTTATCTGCTCCGTTCGGATAACATTGATAAATACATGTTCGTCAATCTGCCGAATCGCTGCAATTACCTTGTCAACCTGCTCTCTGCCAACTACCGAATACAGGATATGCCTGTCCGCGCCCTCATAACAGCCTTTTCCCTCGATTAAAGTCGCATCGTGATGCGTCAGCTCTCTGATTTTTCCATAGACCGCCATCGGCTGGCTCGTGATAATAAGCAGCGTATCTTTCTGATAACGCTTAAACATCATGGATATCATCTGCGTCGATGTATACTGGAAGATAATCGAATAAAGTGCCTTATCAAAACCGAACAAAATCCCCGCAGTCACCAGAATTACCGCGTTTCCCAGCAAAACATAATTCCACACATCCAGTCCCTTTTTCTCAGAAAAATAGATGGCGATGAAATCCGTTCCGCCGCCGCTGGCGCCGCTGATGAGCGCTATGCTGATTGCGATTCCCTGAACGATTCCGCCGAAAATCGCGATGAGCAGGATGTCGTATGTAATCGTAACGGCCGGAAACAAATCCGTCAAAAAGCTCGATAAAAATACAAGGTAAAACGAATAGATGGTAAATTTCTTTCCTATATATTTAAAGCCTATGTACGCCGGAATCAGATTCAGCGGCATGTAGATAGCCGAATACGGTACCGTTATATGTAAAAAACTACTTAAAATCTGCTGAATCAGAAGCGCCAGCCCGCTGAAACCTCCCGGAAACAGACCACCTGTCCGCACGAAGCTTTTCAGGTTAAATGCGATAAGCGCCGATGCGAGCGTAAGGCTTATAAACATGATAACTTCACTTTGAACTCTTTTTTTACTTTCCTGTTTCATTTTCACTCTCTTTCATGTCTGCGGTGTATACAATACTGCCAATTGTTATGCCTGCTGCTCCGGCAGCTTGCACACATCAATCCAGCCGATTGCATTTGAATAGCGATACAGCTCGTCACAGGTAAATTCAATCGCGCTGTTCGAACTGCCGCAAGCCGGAAAAACCGTCTCAAAGCGTTTCATGGACTCATCACAGTAAATTTTTACGCTCGGATTTTCAATCGCGAAAGCGCATACGCCCCCGATTGCGTGACCTGTAAATTCGATAACCTCGTCCGGCGTGAGCATCTTTGCTTTAAAACCGAAAGTATCCTTAAATTTTCTGTTGTCGATCTTAGTATCTCCTGCGGTCTGAATCAAAATGCATCCGCCGTCGTTATCCTTAAACGAAAGCGTTTTGCAGATTCTGGCGCCCTCCACGCCGACAGCCTGCGCCGCCAGTTCAACGGTCGCGCTGGAGACCTCAAATTCCATGATTTTATCTTCAATTCCGAATTGTTTAAAATATTCTCTGACTTTCTCGATTGCCATAATTGTTTCCTTTCGTATCTTTCCTTTGCGGAAGTAGCTAAGCGTTCTTCACTGCAAAGATAGTCAATAAAGTTATTATAACATTTTATGTTTTTAAGTCAAACC
>CABQMM010000312.1 GCA_902465215.1 uncultured Bacillota bacterium | reverse complement strand
CAGCTTTGGTGGGGACACAGAATCCCGGCGTACTACTGTGAAGAATGCGGGGAAACCGTTGTTTCCTACGATGCACCGGAAAAATGCCCGAAATGCGGATGCACGCATCTCAAGCAGGATGAGGATGTACTGGATACATGGTTCTCTTCTGCGCTTTGGCCGTTCTCGACGCTCGGCTGGCCGGAAAAGACTCCGGAGCTCGACTATTTCTACCCGACGGATGTACTCGTAACAGGTTATGACATCATCTTCTTCTGGGTAGTAAGAATGGTATTCTCCGGACTGGAATATATGGGAGACGTTCCTTTCCATGATGTATACATTCACGGATTGGTAAGAGACGCGCAGGGCCGCAAGATGTCCAAGTCTCTCGGAAACGGAATCGACCCGCTTGAAATTATCGATAAATACGGTGCGGATGCCCTCAGATTCATGCTTTCTACAGGCATCACGCCGGGCAACGATATGCGTTTCACCGAGGACAGATTGGAAAATTCCAGAAACTTTGCGAATAAGCTTTGGAATGCGTCCAGATTCGTAATTATGAACCTTCAGGATGAAGAAGGCGAATTCAGGCCGCTCGCAAAATGCTGCGACGACTGTTGCGGCGGCGCATGTGCAAACACGACGAATTTTGCGAATATTCCGCTTAAGGATGAAGATAAGTGGATGATTAAAAAAGTAAACGACGCCATCGAGTATATCGACAACGCAATGGAAAGATACGACCTTGCACTTGCGGGACAGAGGGTTTACGACCTGATCTGGAACGAATACTGCGACTGGTATATCGAGCTCGTAAAGGCAAGACTTTGGGGCGACGACGAAGAAGACAAGAAAGTTGTTCGCTTCGTACTGGTAATGTGCCTGAAGAATATGCTGAAGCTTCTGCACCCGTTCATGCCGTTTATCACGGAAGAAATCTGGGGATTCCTGCCGCACGGCGACGATGAGCAGGGCTATCTGATTGCTGCAGAATGGCCGAAGACAAGCACTTCTTATATCTATCCGCAGGCAGAGAAAACCCTTGAAATGGCAATGGACGCAATCAAGGCAATCCGTAACATCAAGGCAGAGAAGAATGTTGCACCTTCCAAGAAGATTAAAGCAATTATCCTTGCGGAAGGCGAAAAGGCAGAAACTGCCAAAGCAGGTGAAGCATATCTTAGAAACCTTGCAAACATCACGGAAATTCTCTTCACGGATTCCAAGAAGGACGTTCCGGAAGACGCAGTATCGGCAGTCATCGACGGCGCGGAAATCTATATCCCGCTTGATGATCTGGTAGATTTCGCAGAAGAACTGGCAAGACTGGAAAAAGAACAAAAGCGTCTCGAAGGCGAGGTTAAGCGTTCGAACGGAATGTTAAGCAATCCGGGATTCGTAAACAAGGCGCCTGAAGCAAAGATTCAAGCGGAAAAAGATAAACTTGCTGTGTACGAAGACATGCTCGCAAAGGTCAGCGCGCAGCTTGCGTCGGTCAAGGCAAAATTACAGTAGACGTCTTGTGCGCAGGACATATGAGGTGAAAAATGGCAAATTTAAAGGGCGAAGCCTACGCAGCCGAAGGTGCAATCGGCAAAATACATGAGTTTGAAAAATTCGGTTCGATTCTGGGATTGGAGAGAATGACGGAACTTCTTGAAATTCTCGGAAATCCGCAAGACGAATTAAAGGTGATTCATGTTGCCGGAACCAACGGCAAAGGTTCAACTTGCAAATTTATTTATAGTGTATTACAGGAATGCGGGTATAAAGTCGGACTTTATACCTCGCCTTTTCTGGAAATATTTAATGAAAGAATCGAATTTGACGGAAAATATATCAGTAACGAGGATTTGGCCGTGTATACGGACAGAGTTCTTGCTGCTGTTAAACAGATGACAGACGCAGGGCTGCAGTCACCGACGGAATTTGAAGTGATTACCGCCATAGCCTTTTTGTACTTCAAAGAAAAGAAAGCGGACTATGTCGTGCTTGAAGTAGGCTTAGGCGGAAGAGGAGACTCCACGAATGTTTGTAAGAAACCGCTTATTTCGGTAATCACATCCATATCCTATGATCATACGGACCGCCTCGGCAATACCCTTGCGGAAATTGCCTCGGAAAAAGCCGGCATCATCAAAGACGGCTGCCCGGTTGTCACAAGTGCCGAAGCAGACGAAGCACTTGCTGTCATCGAAAAGACTGCGGCAGAACACGGGTCCATGTACTTCGAGACCCGCAATCTGCCTTGCAAAATCACAGCGGAGACCTTCGGAGGTTGCCGCTTTGATTTGGATACGCAGGGCGTGGCTTTTCATGATATAGAAATTTCCATGCTCGGCGCTCATCAGGTGAAAAATGCAGTGGCGGCAATTGCTGCGCTTTGCATTCTGGAAGAAAACGGCGATGTGAAAATTCCGACAGAGGCACTTTATGCGGGGCTGAAAAAGGCAAAACAAAACGGCAGATTTGAAATTATGTCGTCTGCCTACGAATCGCCGCTGATTATCATAGACGGCGCACACAATCCGGACGGCGCACTT